>JACRHZ010000050.1 GCA_016220175.1 Candidatus Peregrinibacteria bacterium | reverse complement strand
TCCAAAGTATCAGAAGAAAAAATCTATGCAGTACAAGAAAAACTCAACGACAGACCAAGAAAATCACTTCGATATCGTACTCCAAATGAAGTCATTTCTGATCTCCTCTAGGGGTGGTGCTTATAATCCTTGAATTTTCCGCAATAAAAAAATTAGCAACGGCTCTTGACAATATTTGATTCTTTAGTAAAAATAGCATAGGTTTTATATTCTTTTACTTTTTTCAATATGACTGAAGCCTATTTCGGGGGACCACAAGGAGAAGGAGAACGAATTCAACCACCTCCTGTCCAAGAAGGAGCTCCGGCACAATTGGGAAACTCAATAAAATTAGAAGATCAAAATGTAAAAGCTTTCTCAAAAATATTGCCTTTAGCAGCCAAAAATGGCGGTTTAGATGGTGTTCTTCCTGAAGCTTCAGCTCCTGATGTCGATAAATCTCAAGCTCATCGAGAAGAGACCCGAGCTTTATTGAAGGGTAAGGTGATATGCGATAAAGAAGAACCTGCTTTGGAAGAAGGCGAAATTGAATTATTAGTCAGTGCAATAGTAGATTATTTTGAGAAATGGACAGATGGAAGTACGGGGGGAAATCGGTTGACCTGGGCAGATTTTTCGTCGTCTGACCGTGGTATCACAATGGGAAGGCATGGAGGAATTGTTACCGTAGAATATCGTAATCAACAAGGACATCCTTATTCAACGAGATTTGAAGTAGTAAATAGGTATCGTAGTAAAGGCGAAGCTTTTAAATTAGAGAGGACAATAATATAGATCAAAATTTTCCCATGGAGGAAAATTTTCTGGTCTCTGTTCTTTTTCTTGACTCAAAACCGTCACTCCACGTACAATGCTGCAGCTTTAAGTAAACTACTATGGCTCATAAAAAAGCAGGAGGTTCCACCACCAATGGTCGAGATTCGGAGTCGAAACGACTCGGAGTCAAAAAGTACGAAGGAGAACGAGTTTCTGCCGGAAATATCCTCGTGAGACAGCGCGGAAATAAGTGTTTTGCGGGGAAAAATGTCCTTACTGGGAAAGATTACACACTTTTTTCTGTGATAGAGGGCGTGGTGAAATATACGCAAAAAAAGCAGCGAAAATTCAATGGACAAGTGCACAGAGATACATTTGTGCATGTACTTACCGCCTGAAGGCGGAATTTTAAATTTTGAATTTTGAATTCTAAATTTCAAAATAGATTCTAAGTCTGAATGTTTAAACATTAGAGATTAAGGTCTATTTGGTCCTTTTTCAAAATCAGTGGATGGAAATCAGCTAAAAACAAGTTCTTACCACACACCTCGTCATTCCGACCACAGTAATTCAGCTTCAGGAAGATGTGTGATGGGTGGGCTTTACGAATGGGAGGAATCTCTTGTCACCAATCTCTGTACACTGCATTCAGTGTATATTTCTGGTCAAGTGAGATCCCTCCAAAAAGACACACTCACTGTTCCATGAGTTCTCCCTAATGTTTCGCGTCTGCAGTCGGGATGACGGTTACAAGAGCGGATCAGCGAGTATCTCAGCTTTCTCCTTGCAAAACGCACTGAAATCGCCCTCATAAAATTACCCACTGATTTCGAAAAAGAATTGGTTTATTTTAAAATTTAACATTTAAGAACCGCTCGACACACATTTCCCCGCGTGATAGCAGAGTGTGGAGTTAATTTATTCCCATTCGCGAGAATCATCCCGCGTTTTTCTGCTGCGATCACATATCTTGCAGACCAATCGTTCAGATCCACATCGGAAAAAGACGTCGAACTCGGATTCGGTGGCGTTTCCCCTTTGGCGGAAAAAATAATTTTGCACGCCTCTGCTCTCGTTACAAAGTTTGCCGGTTTAAATTTCCCATCTGCATATCCACGAATAATTTTCTTCTGAACACCGGTTTTTACGTACAAATGAAACCATTCTTTTAAGGGGACATCAGGAAAATCAATCGTTCCATCATCAGGCACGAGAAGTATTTTGAAATATTTGAGAATCATTTTGAGTGATTCAACTCGATTGACAGAATCATTTGGACGAAAAGTCGTTGCTCCGGAGGAAATATTTCCATCCCCAGAAATAATTCCTGCATTCTTAAGTTGCATAATAAACGCATAGTCGGGATGGGTTTCCGGAACATCTGTAAAAATAATATTGCTTGGAGATGTGTCATCTTTTAAGAAATTCCCCTGAGCATCAAAAAATCTTTTTGTTCCTGTGTGTTTCGGCGACCAATAGGCGGAACTCAGCGTGTCGATGGCAACTTTTCCATTGTACGAATTGGCATTGATAAATTCTCCATTCCCGAGAAAAACTCCGTTGTGATTCGGAATTCGGCTCGTCCATCCGGTATCAAAAAAAACAATATCTCCAATTTCCATCTGAGGAAGCGAAACTGTTTTTCCAAGAGCATATTGGTCGGTACTTACTCGGGGAACTTCTTTTTTATAAATTTTTTGACAAGCATCATAAATGAGCCCTGAACAATCATAAGTATCAGGGCCCGCAGTTCCGAGTTTATACGGCTTCTCTAGCTGCTTTTTGAGGTAATCGATAAAATCAGATTGGAGGGACATCGTCAGATTTTAGATGATAAATTTTAGATTTTAAATTCCAAACTCTGAGTATAGAATATATACGTGTTTACGAAGAATACAAAATCTAAAATCTAGAATCTAAAATTTATAATTGTCATATGATTCTCGGTATTGCTCCTCTTTTTGCGCCAAATCGTGCTCATGAACGAATTTCGATAGAGTTTGATGAAAAATTTATTCTCCCGGAAGGCTGGAGTAATATTTTTGAAATGGGCTCTCCTGTTTCCGCCAAAATTCATGTGTACAGATTAGAAGATGATGTTGTGGCGCAGATTGAAAAAGCAACATTTTCTGCATTTCTCACCTGTGGAAAATGCCTTCAGAAAGAGCAAAGCACAATCATCATTCAAAATTCCGAACAAATATTTTATTCAAAAAAGGAAGATCCTCTGAAAGAAGGGGATTTTATGATTGATCACAAGAGTTTAAGTATTGATCTCACTCCATTTTTTTTAGAGGAAATGTATACTCACGTTCCGACAAATTTTGTTCATGAAGACGGAAAATGCGATCCCGAAATGCTCAAGAAAATTTCAGAACTTGAGAAAGATTCTTCTCCTTCGCCATTTTTAGTACTCAAAGACATTCTTCCTCCACCAAAATCTCGAGAGAAGAAAAAAAAATGAAATCAATCTTACGATGACATCATCTTCTGAATCATTTTCCCGAATTTTTCTGCAGCTTCTGGTCCGTTTGCAGTGATAATATTTCCATCTACCGTAACGTCTTCTCCAATGTGAATTGCACCATTTTTTTCGATGCGAGATTTTTGAGATCTCTTCGCGTCATCCCAACTCGTAACGCGTTTTCCTTTGAATATTCCAGAATCAGAAAGTACAGCAGGAGCAATGCAAATGGCGGCAAGAAGGCGCGACGGCGCCGTCGCGCTTACCGTTTCGCGAGCAATACGAAAATATTCTGCATTTCCATGAAATTCTTGCTCACATCCGGGACCACCAATAAATACAGCAACATCATATTCAGCTCCAGAAACTTCTGGAAGTGAATACCCAGCATCGGTTTTCAGTCCAAATTTTCCTGTACACCTTCCTTTTTGTGATGAAGCAACGGTAATCTCAAAACCAGCATTTTCCAAAATCTTCCGCGGCACACCGTATTCCGTGTCCTGAAATCCACTCTGCGCGATGATAAAAAGTGCAGTTTTCATGGGGTATGGGGAAAAGGCTCGGGTGAATTATACACCAGAGTGAAGTATGCTCATGAAATTCAGGAGTACGTTTATGGTGCTCCTTTTACTTTTTGTACGTGACCGCTTGTTAATCCGACTCTTGGATGAGAGCATGCAGTAAATCTCGTATCAAAACTCTCTTTTAAAAAATTTTGCACTCCAGTATCAACACCTATCAATCCAATGTCATCCAGATGTGATAGTTCGGCATCATTTGCATGATGCCTTTCTTTTTGACCTTTTTGGGGCAGTCGTGCAGTATCAATGGATTGCGGAGGAAATTTGTCCATGAAGATGAAGGGGAATATTATTTAAAAATAAACATTTAGGACCCGCCTAATTTCATTTTTTTGACGAAAGAATCTCTTCCACTTCACTCTCTCTTCCAGATAATACCGATAATGGATCGCGAATTGCGTCAATTAGCCTTTTAAAAACATCCTTAACTATTTCTTTTGTTGTTTCATCGACTCCAAATAATTCTTGGAATTTTGAACGTAACAAATTAATCCAGCTACTACTCACTCTTTCTGATGTTACAGAACTATGTTCTTCTGCGCTCTTTCCTCGTGTCTGGGTTTCAATTTTACTCATAGATAGAAATAAAAGGCGCCTCATTTTACAAAACTCTAATTATATGTCAAGAAAAATCTTCACCGGACAATGATCCGAGCCCATTTGCTCATTCACATATTCAATTTCCTTCACTTTTGAGTACATCTTCTCATCCACAAAAACATAATCAATTCTCCAGCCAATATTCCGATCTCGCGCTCTTGAAATCACATGCCACCACGAATAGATCACTTTTTCAGGATACATTTTTCGAAAAACATCAATCCAATTCTCCTCAATCACTCGTGAAACCCAAGCGCGTTCTTCGGGCAAAAAACCGATTGAATTTTCGTTTTCTTTCGGTCGCGCGATGTCAATTTCTTCATGAGCGCAGTTTACATCTCCTGCCCAAATCACGTGCTTTCCTTCTTTTCTGAGATCATTTATATGCTTCAAAAACGCATCGTAAAAGAGAATTTTGCCTTCCCACGCTTCTTCAGATTTTCCGCCATTTGGAAAGTAGACGCTAAAAATTACGATATCATCGAAATCAAGACGCGCAATTCTCCCTTCGTGATCAGCAAAATTCGGCATTCCGTGAGAGAATGAGACATTCTTTTCAAATGATTTTTTAATCCAAATCGCCGTTCCGGAATACCCCGGTTTTTCCGCCGCATTATAAAACTGATCGTATTCTTCATATTTCTTCAAAAATCCAGAAAGTTGATCTTCTTTTGCTTTGGTTTCCTGAAAAAGAAGAATGTCAGGATTCTCGTTTCTGATAAGCTTTTCGAACTCACCCTTCTTTTCCACAGCTCGAATTCCGTTGACGTTCCAAGAAATGATGTTCATGGAGAGAAAATAATTTTCGTATGTACTCTACAATTCAAAATTCAATCCCGCAATGCGGGAGGAAAATTCAAGGATTATAAGCACCACCCCTAGAGGAGATCAGAAATGACTTCATTTGGAGTACGATATCGAAGTGATTTTCTTGGTCTGTCGTTGAGTTTTTCTTGTACTGCATAGATTTTTTCTTCTGATACTTTG
>JACRHZ010000049.1 GCA_016220175.1 Candidatus Peregrinibacteria bacterium | reverse complement strand
TCCAAAGTATCAGAAGAAAAAATCTATGCAGTACAAGAAAAACTCAACGACAGACCAAGAAAATCACTTCGATATCGTACTCCAAATGAAGTCATTTCTGATCTCCTCTAGGGGTGGTGCTTATAATCCTTGAATTTTCCGAAAACTCATTCCACTTTTCTTCACAATGCTGCTTTATTCTTTTTTCAAAAGCATTTCGGTCATATTTTTCCGCAGATTTTCTGATACTTTTAGCGTCGAACTTCATTGATTCACACCGAGAAATTGCGACAATAATATCTTCCGGAGTTTGATATTCGAAAAAAATTCCATTCTCTCCATCGCGAAGAAGAGTTTTTGCGCCTCCTTTTTTGAGAGCAATCACCGGAGTGCCTGATGCTAAAGCTTCAAGAAGAGAAATTCCCGCATCTTCAATTTGCGGAAAAAGAAATGCCCGCGCGCAAATCATGAGCTCAGGAAGTTTTTCATCCGGAACAAACCCGAGAAATTCTATATTTGGAGCACTCTTTGCAATGCTGAGAAGACGATGAAAATCCGGACCTTTCCCGGCAATTTTGAGTTTTTTTTGTGGAAGACGCCGAAATGCCTCAATGAGAAGATCAAACCTTTTGTAAGGAGTAAGTCGTCCTACCGCAAGATAATAATTTTTTTTCTTCACGATTCGATGCTGAGAAAATCGCTTGATATCAACAGGAGGTTCAATCACCGTGCTTTTTTTTTGGTAATATTTTTCAATACGCTCAGCAATAAATTCAGAATTAGCAATGTAATCATCTGGCCTTTCTGCAGCTAAGTGGTCCCAAATTCTGAGACGAGAGAGCATCTTTGGGAGAAATCTCATCGCCCATTTGAGACCTTTTGGAACAGGAAATTCCTCCACATATTTTTGTGAGTCATCCCAGAGATATCGAGTAGGAGTATGACAGTAACAGATATGAAGCGTTTCCGGATTCGTGAGACATCCTTTCGCAACAAATGAAGAGGAGGAGAGCACGAGATCATAGGAGCTGAGATCCAGACTTTCAATAGCTTTCGGGAGAAGCGGCAGAAAAATTTGATGCTTTTTCCTGAGAAATTTTGGAAATTTTTGTAAAAAGCTTGTGTGGACCTTTTTCTGTGAAATCGCCTTCATTTCTTCAGGAACAAAAAGCGTAGTAAAAATGTCTGCTTTCGGAAAAATTCTCATAAAACTTCCCACAACACTTTCCGCTCCACCATAATTTGTGAGCCAGTCTGCGACAATTGCTACCCGAAGTTGATCAAATTTTTTATTCAAATTTCAAGAAGATGCTTACTTATATTACAAATATTTTTGCTTTTCTAAAAAATGTATTGATTGACAAATATTAAAAAATTATTAAAATACTTTCTCTATATAAAAAATGTCGAGAGATAAAAGCAGAAAACATCAGCAAACTCAGGCTCCAACAGAAAAAGACCCTAAAAGCAAAAGCATGAATATATCTCCCGCTATGAAGAGTCTTTTCGGAGAAAAGAATATTCGAGATCTCTTAACTGTGTTATATTCACCAATGGTAACTGAACTCGATAGTGTTTTTCGAGGAGGATCACTCCCTGTAGAAGAGATTTTTCAGTACGCCACATTTCTTCCAGAACATCATGAGCTTCGGAGAAGGATTTTTGAGCTTGTAGATGGGATGATCGCATCATTAGGGAAGAATCATTCAGATGGTCTTGTCTGGAGACTCATAGAGAGCACAAGAACTAGTGTGATCATTTCAGATAAAAAAACTTTATTAGGGCGACCTGCGTACATCGACAGCTATGCCAATAGGAAAAATATACTGAGCCTATTCTCTCTCTCATCAGAACTCATTGCTTCTTTGGTGAGGGAAGAATCCCCTTATGGTAATGCCCGAATTCTAGAATGCGCGATTATATTTCAGCAAAGGCTCTATTTCGCCCTTATGGGTGCATACGGAACTTGGATGGAAAAGAAGGAAGAACAAAAAAAGAAATTCCAAGATCAGAAAGGGAATATTGCGATCATAGGAATCGAGATATGCGAAGCAGCACAACGAAGAATAGAGCAAATGTTTGGTATCGTCGTTCGTGTCATTACTGCAGACGAACCGATGAAATCCTTCATAGAAATCCTTCCGTATGAAGATGAGAGTTTATACTCACGTTTTCAAAAGACATACGCACCTCTCCAAAATTTCCCAATTGCTTCCGATAATGGAGAAATGAAACCAGAGGATGCAAGGATAAAACTGACAATATTGCAGGAAATTTCGCTCCTCAGAAAAATTGAAAGCTATGGAATAGAAATTGATAATTTCGAAATATACATCATCGCCGATGATGAGCCGAATTTTCAATCAATTCGACCGAACACTCTCTGTTACGTTGCTATTGCCGTCAAATCACATGAGGAAAATGGTGAAGAAGAACATCTTCCTCCACTTGTTCTTGATAGAAGTACAGGTGAACTCTGCGTTTCCTCGACATCTCTTTCTTTAAAGAATCTCGGTATCTCTCCTGAAGTAGCAGAAAGTCTTACAAATGTTATATATGATTCGCTTCTCGAATATTTTTCAGAAAAAGGAGAAGATATTAAAGATCTCTTCATGGGGACAAGCGGAAGAGATAATGGAAAATGCAATTATGAAGAATCCGCTACAGTTACAGAAATGCCAAATTTACTTCCTGAAACGCCAGCTTTAGCATCAGGGGGAAATACACGTGAAGCTTCTGCTAAAGAAGATGATTCTTTCAAAAAATCTCCCGAGAATGGCATTAAACCGACAAAAAAAAATGGGAAACTGCCAATATTAAAAGGAAGTCGAGTAAAAGGAATTCTGGACGGGATTCTGGGAAAACCGAGTCGAATCCATGGATCACATCATGTTTACTGCTCAGGGGCAAAACCGAAAGGATATCCGGTGCCAATTCATGGCGATGATGATGTTCCTTCTGGAACCCTTGGAAAATGCTTGAGGGAGCTAGGAATACGTGAGAAATTCCTTGAAGCTTGTTCAGGAAGAAAATCTTCATGAGTTTTCTGCTCAAAAAAGGGGATCCGAATTTGCATGAATCGGAATATTCTTAAAACTTTTTCTGCGAGAGTTACGTCACATTAAAAAGTATTGTTTTCGTCTTTTCCCCGAATTCCCCAGCTCCAGGACTCATCGCATCTCCAATAAGATAATTATCTTTTTGGAATTTCATGAGTGCCTCTCTTGTTTTTTCACCAAAGAATCCGGTATCAAATCCTTTTTCGAGGTAGTTTGCCGCAATGAGTTTTAGTTGGAGGATTCTCACTATTTCACCCTTGTCTCCTACTTTCATTCGCTGAGAATTAACAAGGAGTTTTTCCCTCTCAGGAATCCCGACAACTTCTGCGAGAGGAATGGGAATAATCTGCACGTATTTTCGCTCAGAAAAGCTCTCGAGTCTTTGTTTCCGTTCTGCCAATATTTCTTGCAATTTGACATGTGTTCTTTGACCGTAATATCCAGCACTCGGATCAAACGCGTCGTTAATAATATCGTGATCTATCTGAAAAGCGACGACCGCTTCAATTGTCTGATTCCCATAATTTTCAGTAGTTTCCCCTGAAAAATATCCCAAACTGCGAAGGATCATTTGGAGTCTTTTCACATTTTTTCCTTTTGTACTGATGCCCATTCCCGGCGAAATAATCGCCGTGCGGAGAGGATTTGAAGAAATAGTTGGTCCTCCAGATTCCGAGACGGAAGGCATTTCATCACGGAGCATCTCTTCAAGGGCGATTCGTGTTTTTGGTCCAAGCACCCCAGCTCCAAAATCGGAATGAGCGGCAATGATCCGTCTCGATATTTGAAAATCGAGAACTGCTTTTTGCGTAAGCGGACCATATATCCCCTCTTCTGCTGCTGATCCATCGAAAAAACCAAGAACTTTCAGGTATTTCTGAAGTTTTCTCACTTCTTCCCCAGAACTTCCGAGGAAAAGATCTTTCGCGAATAAAGAGGCTACCTTTCTCCATGTGGCAATTTCAGAAGGGATTTGAGTGAAAGAAAGATTCTCAGAAACTGAACTCGGATCATCATACACATATCCCTCTACTTTTCGTTTTCCCCAATTCAGTGCCCTTCCAAGCCCCTCTGTTCCAGATCCCATCCACACGTCAATTCGATCATATCCTTCATGAACGAGGATCTTCCCACCGCGATCATGGACGGTTCCGTTGCCAAGACCTGGAATATAAATCTTTGTTCCAAATGCGTATGTTTTTGGAGCAGCAAGCATTCCCACGTACACCGGAGTCATATCCGCAGCATTCACGCCTCCACCATTCAGCCGAATATCCGCTTCGTAGCTTCCCCGAATATAGAATGATTGGTCTTCAAGCGGAGAATAATAGGCGGTTACCACAAACGTTTGTTTCCTTCCAGAAGCGTTTTCTACTTCATCAGCGGAAGCGAGAGTCGGAACCACAGAAAAAAGCAAAAATGCGGTAAGACTGCTTTTTACAACAACTCTGCTGAATTTTTTTGTATATTTTTTTGTATTCATGTGAAAAGAAATTTATATTTTGAAGAAATTGGAAGAGACAAGAAAAAAGTGTTTCTTTAAAAATAGATTCGGGAATATCAGAGTATTATACCATTTTTTGACGATGTTTGACGATGATGTACTATTGACGGAATTTGGAAAAAATGTCTTTATGGCTACATAAAAATTCATTGTCCTGAAGAACTCATTTCGATATTATCTCTTTCGTACGGGGTGTAGCGCAGTCACATTTCATTCCGCAAAGCGGGACTGGCTTCACCCAACGATTCGCCTCCTCTCCCGCAATGCGGGATCGTCGCTCATCGGGGTGTAGCGCAGTTGGCTAGCGCGCAGCGTTCGGGACGCTGAGGTCCCGGGTTCGAGTCCCGGCTCCCCGACCATTCTTCGCGTCAGCGAAGAATGCCCTCCGAAGCTTTAGCGAAGGAGGGCTGTCATGAAGAAAATTTTATGCTGACGCTTCGAATGGCGCGCCAGAATAAGGTAACCTTAAAAATGATTCCTCTAAGAGCGAGAGGTGAGGGATTAAATTGAGAAATACAATATTTTTGAGTACACTTGCACGCGACTCTTTTGACATCCATGCCTTCTAGCTTTTGGGGAGCATTCGGCGAATTCTGCATTCTCAATGTATTCGTATTCGCGAGCGCTCTTCATCTTTCCCTCGCTTTTCTGAAATATCGCCCATCGTCTTGGGGAAAACTGCTTTTATCTATATTTATTTTCGCTTCTCTCCAAATTTTTCTTTCCCAAATTTTCCTCGGAATATGGGGAATTCTTTCTTTTTTCCCGCTTTTTTCCCTGAATGGCGTAATTTTTGGAAGTGTTTTTACGTTCTTCGGAAGAAAAGTTTTGTATTCGACGAAATTTCCGCCAAAACCAGAATATAATGCCGCCCTTTTTTTCCTGCTCTTTTCGCCGTTCTTCAGTATTTTCCTCTTTCGATTCTTCACCGCACTTTTTGAGTTGCCGCTTGAGTATGATAGCGTCGCGTACCATCTCCCCTTTGTGGTGGAGTGGTTCCAGACTCATTCAATCATGTCGATTTACTACAGTGCTTTTGCTGGTCCGATAGGATATTATCCGAGCAATTTTGAACTCACGAGTTTGTGGATGCTTCTTCCTTTTGGAAAAGATTATTTTATAAATCTTGTAAATTTTCCACTTTATTTTGTGAGCGGATTCGGGATTTTCCTTATTTCCAGAAATTTAAAAATCTCAACAGAAATTTCTCTTCTTGCTGCCGCTATTTTTCTCTACATTCCCGAAGTGTTGTGGCAAATGGGAACACCAATGGTGGATTTATATCTTGTCACCGTCCTTATATCAGCGTTCTATTTTCTCCAGGAATTTGCCATGAGCAGAAATTTTTCTGATCTGACGCTTTTTGGATTTTCTCTCGGACTTCTTATCGGCACAAAATATCTCGGACTTCCCTATGGATTCTTCCCCGGAGTTCTCGCACTTCTCTTTCTCATTTTCTTTTTTTGGAAACGCAAAAGAAATGTCGTGTGGGGAATGGGAATTCTCTTCTTCACCATCGTTCTCGGAGGAGGGTTTTGGTATTTTCGAAATGTGCTCGACGTCGGGAATCCGCTCTTTCCGCTCGAAGTGAAAATATTTGGAAACACTCTTTTTGAAGGATATCACGGAATAACCGAAAAGCTTCTCAATTCTTCGATGCTCTCGAGTATTCAGAGTCCTGAAGATCTCAGAAATATGACCGGAGTTCTTAGAGAACGGATCGGAACTGCTTCTCTTCTCTTCGCCAGCATTCCCATATTGCTCCTCTTTGTCTTTTTAAAAACCGTATTCACGGCTCGGCGTGGATCATCTGAAAAAAAATTGGACATCCTCATATCCCTTCTGCTTTTTGGCGGATTTTTGTACTACTTTTATTTTTATATTCGTGCACCGTACACAGATACACTTTTTGATGGAAATGTTCGATTTTCCTTTCCATTTTTGGCAATTGCGAGTATTGGAGTTTCATTTGTAATCTCGCGTCTCAAAATTCTCGCGCCCATTCTCACCTTTCTCGTTTTCCTCTCCATTTTCTCAAATATTCTGCTCATCGCGATTCAAAACTCAGCGGAAGGAACACTCATTAGGGGTGCGAATTTTCTCGATATTTCCTTTATTACAGAGCAAAAGAATCTCTTCCTTTTATTCCTCATCACTATTTTTTTCCTTTCTCTTGGATATTTTTTCCTGATGAAAACAGGAAGCGGAAAAAAATATATTTTCTTCGCATTTGCTTCTGTTATTTTTTCAATTATTTTTGCTGTTCTACTTCTCGAAAACGTACTTCCTCTTCAGGAAAAATATGCGCCTCATTTTTTTGAAAAGTGGTTGAAACCAGAAGCAACCGGAAGGAGTTTTCGCGTGGCTTTTGCCACAAGATGGCTCGATGTGCATGCGCCATACGCCACCATTGCTTATACCGGATTCAATTTTCACTACTATCTCTTCGGAAGAAATCTTCAGAGAAAAGTTGATTATATCAATATTAACGATTGTGCTCAGTGTCGATATAAAGACTTCAAAGATGATGTTCTTTCAATTCGTCAGAATCCGAATTATTCTGCCTGGCTTTCGAATCTTCGCCAATATCAAAAAGAATATCTCGTCATTGCTCTCAGCATTTTCCCGAATCTCAAAAACTGGGAATTTGAATGGGTGAAAGAACATCCGGAAATATTTGAGGAAGTGTACAATGATGCGGATGAGGTATACATATACCGAGTGAAAAATGTACAATGAAAAATGTAAAATCTCGTTTTTTTGCTCTCAAGAATTCCATGAAAGATTTTCTCCTTCTGCTTCGTCCGCACCAATGGCTAAAAAATCTCTTTATTTTTTTCCCCGCATTTTTTGGACTGAAAATATTGGATGGAGATGTCTTTTTAAAAAGTGCTTCTGCATTTATCGGTTTTTGTTTTTTGGCGAGTGCACTCTATATTTTTAATGATCTTCATGATATTCACGAAGATCAAACGCATCCGGAAAAGAAAAATCGTCCACTTGCAGCGGGAAAAGTGTCGAAAGAAGCCGCGAAAGTGGGGAGTTCATTTCTGATTATTCTCGGATTTATGATATTTGCATTTGGCGAAACATCCGCTCTTTGGCTGGCTGTTCTTTATGTCTGTATAAATATTTTGTACACATTGTGGCTGAAACATATCTCCATAATTGATGTGGTCATTATAGCAAGTGGATTTGTGATTCGCATTTTCGTAGGATCATTTGTTACGGGCATTCCCCTCTCCATGTGGATTGTTCTCATGACCTTTCTTTTTGCACTTTTTATTGCCCTTGCAAAGCGTCATGATGATGTGCGTATTTTCTTGGAAAGCGGACAAAAAACTCGAAAAAGTGTGGATGGATATAATCTCGAATTCCTCAATTTTTCTCTCGCAATGCTCGCGACGATTTCTGTAGTTTCCTACATTATGTATACGACATCGCCAGAGGTTATTTCTCGCCTCCACTCGGACAAGCTCTATCTCACATCCGGATTTGTAATTCTTGGATTTATGAGATATATGCAGCTTACTCTTGTCGAAAAGAAATCCCATTCTCCAACAGAGGTTCTTCTGAAAGATAACTTTATTCAATTTTGTGTTTTAGGATGGGGCATTTGCCTGTTCTTTCTCCTGTACGAATAATGCACGTCGCGATGAAATACATCTTGTTTGCGGGGCTTGCAACCGGAGCAAATTTGCTCTCGCAGTATTTCTCGTTTCGCATGTATTCGGGGAAATTTGATATTTTTCTTGCGCTTACTGTGGGAACATTTGTCGGTCTTGTCGTAAAATATCTTCTTGATAAGAAATTTATTTTTTATTACGAGACAAAAAAGAAATCAGAAAACGCAAAAAAGTTTGTTCTCTATTCATTCACGGGAGTATTCACAACGATAATTTTTTGGTCATTCGAACTCGGTTTTCATTTTCTGCTTCCCTACGATTCCGCGAAATACTTCGGCGCAGGAATTGGGCTTTCGATGGGATATGTAGTGAAATATTTTTTGGATAAGAAATATGTGTTTAGAAATTTCTAATTTTGTCCCGCAATGCGGGATTAAATTTTTAAATAAATCTTAATTTTAAATTTCTAAACAAAGATCCGTTTTTTAGAATTGTACATGTTTAAAAATTTGGATTTAAAAATTCTTTAGAAATTTCAAAATTTAAAATTAAAAATTCTCATGCCCCACGAATATTTCGAAGAACTCAACATTTCGGCGCTCAAAAACTCTCTCATCCTTCTCGATGTAGACGGGACGCTCGCGCCAGATAATGAATATGATTTTAGCGAGAAAGTTCAGAAGAAACTTCGTGAACTTCACGAGCATAATGAAATTTTCCTCTGCACCAATTCTCGAAACAGAGAACGAACAAATCAGCTTGAAAAAATTCTCGAAATTCCAGTTCTTTCATCAAAATATCGAAAGCCGAGCAAAAAAATCCTCCGTGATCTCGATCAATTTCACAACAAAAAAATCGTGGTCATTGGCGACAAGTTTCTCACCGATTATCTGTTCGCGAAAAATATTGGAGCAGAATTTGTTTGGGTGAAGAGGAAGATTTCGGGGAATGAAAGGTGGTGGATAAGAGGGTATAATTTTATTGATGATGTTTTGTCCGCTTTCGCCCGAATATGGTAATGAAGAAAACGGAGAGATTGAAAAATTCAAATAATTGTTTGACGAAATACAATCCAGAGATACATCATCGGCGATCAATTCGACTCCAAGGATATGATTATTCACAGAATGGCGCGTATTTTATTACCATTTGCGTCCAAAATCGGGAATGTGTGTTTGGAGAAATTAAAAATGGGGAAATGTTTTTGAATGACGCAGGGAAAATGGTTCAATTGATATGGGAGGAAATACCAGAATTTTATAGGGGAATCGAAATTGATGCGTTCCAAATTATGCCAAACCACATTCATGGAATTATCGTAATACAACACGAATGTTCGACCGTAGGGGCAGGCCCCCGTGCCTGCCCTGAAATTGAGGATGCCCGCCCTAAAATTATCGATACCTGCCCCGAGGATATTCGTATCTATCATGGGAACATTCATGCCTGCCGTGACGTTGTCAGGGTTTACCGTGAAATTTCTGATGTTCACATAAACGAATTCGGAATATTTCACGACATTATTGGAAAACCACAAAACATAATCGGGCAATCACAGAACATCAACGGGCAACCACAAAATGCCATCGGTCAATCGCAAAACATCACAGGGCAACCACAAAATGCCATCGGTCAATCGCAAAACATCACAGGGCAACGACAGGGGGTTGCCCCTACGGAATCAAAAATATTATCATTACCGGACATTGTTCATCGGTTCAAAACCATGACCACAAAAAAATATACCGATGGGGTGAAAAACAACAATTGGCAGCCATTTTCCGGAAAATTATGGCAACGCAATTATCACGAGCATATTATTCGTGATGAAATATCATTAGAAAAAATCCGTGAATATATCATCAATAATCCGTATAATTGGGATGAGGATGAAATGTTTTTTCATGAGTGAATCTTTGTTTTTGTCACCGCGGAAGGTTTTGAATTTTATCAACCAAGAATCCCTCATGAAAAAACAACTCCACAGCACTGTAGAACTCAATCCTCAATTTTCTGAGGCGCTGGAATTTATTTCCAAGGGGAAAAATGTGTTTATTACGGGAAGAGCGGGAACAGGAAAATCAACGCTTCTCAAATATTATTCCGAACACTCTCAAAAAAAAATCGTTATTCTTGCTCCCACCGGAGTTGCCGCGATAAATGTTGGAGGACAAACCATTCATCATTTTTTTGGGTTTGGACCAGATATCACCATTCGGAAAATTCCAAAAAAACTCCACGGAGAACGAGAGAAATTTTTTCAAAAACTCACGACAATTGTGATCGATGAAATTTCAATGGTTCGCGCTGATCTCCTCGATTTCATCGATACATTTTTACGAGCGCACGGTCCACGAAAAAATGTGCCATTCGGTGGCGTACAAATGGTATTTATTGGCGATCTCTATCAGCTTCCTCCAGTGGTTACGTCTCAAGAAAAAGAAGTATTTCGCAGTCGATACGAAAGTCCGTATTTTTTTAGCGCGAAGTCATTTCCACTCCTCAACATGGAATTTATTGAACTCGAAAAAATATATCGCCAAAAAGACGAAAAATTTATTGAACTTCTGAACGCGATTCGAAATAAAACCGCGACAGAAAGAGAGTATAGAAATATTAATAAACGATATGATCCTGATTTTATGCCGCCAAATGATATATTCTACATTTCACTCACGAGCACAAACGCTGGGGCGGACATTATCAACGAACAGGAAATGGAAAAACTTCCTGGGAAAAATATTCATCTTCAGGGAATCGTGTATGGAGATTTTCCAAAAGAATACTATCCCACCGCAATTTCCATGAACATAAAAATTGGTGCACAAGTGATGATGCTGAATAATGATGCTTCAGGGCGATGGGTCAATGGAACGATTGGCAAAGTGCTCAATATTCTTTTCGAGGGCAAGGAAATTGAAGGAATCGAAATTGATCTGCAAAATGGAAAAACACACCTCGTCACTCCGTACACATGGGATGTATACCGATTCTACGTGAATGAAAACAAAGAAATTGATTCCGAAGAGATTGGCTCTTTTACGCAATTTCCCATTCGTATTGCGTTTGCGGTCACAATCCATAAAGCACAGGGAAAAACTTTTGAGAAAGTGGTGATCGATATTGGTCGCGGGACATTTGCGCATGGACAAATGTATGTGGCGCTTTCTCGCTGCACGAGCTTAGAAGGCATGGTTCTCAAAAAAGAAATTCGTCCTCAGCACGTGTGGCTTGATTACGCGATTGTCCGATTTCTTACAAAATACCAATACAAAAAATCAAAAGACCAGATTTCTACGGAAGAAAAAATAAAAATTATTACAGACGCGATTCACCGCAAAAAGAACTTGAAAATTACCTATTTGAAGGCAAAAGATGTGAAATCACGTCGAATCATTCGCCCCGAATCTGTCGGAGAAATGAAGTACAACGATATTCCGTTCTTGGGAGTTTCTGCATATTGTCTGACACGAAAAGATTCTCGAAACTTTAATGTAGAAAAAATATT
>JACRHZ010000048.1 GCA_016220175.1 Candidatus Peregrinibacteria bacterium | reverse complement strand
ATGCTTTCCTTTTTGTAATATTTTCTGTATTTGTATTTTTTCCTTTTGAGAAAGATGAACGATATATTTTTTCATGCGTATCAAGAAAAATATCGTCCCAAGTATATCACACGAAATTATTTATTGGAAATAATACTAGTACAGGCAGAATCTGACGAAATTGTGCCCGAAGTTGTGCGGGATATTAAATCAACGCTTCGAGAACTTCACAATATTACCGATCCGGAAAAGGATGATTTCCATGTAAACACCATGCAAGATGCTGTAGATCGAGTGAAAATTATCACTTCTGTTCTTACTCTCCTCCTCACTTCAGTTGCTGCAATATCACTTGTAGTAGGAGGAATTGGCATTATGAATATTATGCTTGTTTCGGTAACCGAAAGAACTCGGGAAATTGGTCTCAGAAAAGCACTTGGTGCTACAAAAAAAGATATCCTTTCCCAATTTCTCCTGGAGGCAATTCTTTTGACAACGGGTGGCGGTTTCTTAGGAGCATCTCTTGGAGGCGCACTTTCTTGGCTTACTGCAATTGGAATTACCGAGTTTGCCGGAGTGAGTTGGCAATTTATCTTTCCGATTTCTGCTGTTTTCTTAGGAGTTGGCGTTTCTGGAGGAGTTGGTCTTATTTTTGGACTCTATCCCGCTCGGCAAGCAGCAAAAAAGAGTCCGATTGAGGCGCTGAGATATGAGTAAACATTCCCGCACTAGACAAACCTCGTGATATTTACTAGAGTCTAGAAAATTCCTCTTGTATTCTGATGGCACATATTTCTGAGTATTCAATCGCTACGCTTGGGAGTCACACTGCTCTTCAAATTCTGAAGGGCGCGAAAGATGAGGGATTCAGAACCATCTGCATCTGTACGCCAAAAACTCGCGAACCGTATGAGTACTTCGGTGTTGCAGATGAAATTCTTGAGGTGAATAGTTTTGCTGATTTTTTCAGTGTTGAAGATGATCTCATCAAAAAAAATGCAATTGTTATTCCTCATGGATCTTTTGTGAGTTATGTGGGACCCGAAAATATGATGAAACTCCGAACGATGCATTTTGGCACAAAGGGAATTTTGGAATATGAATCGGATCGAACAAAAGAGCGAGAATGGCTTCTCGATGCGGGTCTTAATCTTCCAAAAATTTATACAAATCCGAATGATATAGATCGCCCGGTTATTGTAAAATTTCATGGAGCAAGAGGAGGGCTTGGGTATTTTGTCGCAAAAAATACAAAAGAATTTGAAAAACGCATCCGAGAATATCCACCGGAAAAAGAATATGTCATTCAGGAATATGTTGTTGGTGTTCCGATGTATATTCACTACTTCTCTTCCCCTCTCACCGGAGAACTCGAGGTGCTCGGATTTGATAAAAGATATGAGTCTAATGCGGATTCTATTGGAAGAATTAGCGCGAGTGATCAGCTTGAAACAGACATTAAAACGAGTTATACGATCACGGGAAACATTCCGCTCGTCATACGAGAATCACTTCTTCCCTATGTGTTTAAAATGGGACGACAGGTAGTCGAAGCTTCTAAAAAACTCGCCGGAAAAGGTCTGTTTGGTCCATTTTGCATCGAAACAATTATGGATCCGAATATTCGATTTTTTGTTTTTGAAATTTCTGCCAGAATTGTCGCGGGGACAAATCCGTACATTAACGGATCTCCCTACAGTTGGCTGAAGTATAATGAACCGATGAGCACAGGAAGAAGAATTGCGAGAGAGATTAAACTTGCGATTGAGCAGGGAAGGCTGGAGGAGGTACTGGGGTGAGGAGAATTTTTAATTTTGAAATTTTAAATTTCTAAATAAATCTTAATGTTCAATTTCTAATTTTTAAGGTTAAGAGATGTGTTTGAATTCTTCTTGTTTAAAAATTAAGACTTAGAATTTATTTAGAAATTTAAAATTTCAAAATTAAAAATTCTCCCGCATGGTCAATATCTCCGAAATCACAAAGACGTACGACACCAAGCAACTCACCATCGCCGTTCTTGGCGGTCATTCTGCGCTTGACGTTTGTCATGGCGCAAAAAAATATGGGTTCAAAACACTTGCTGTGTGTCAGAAAAATCGTGCCAAGACATATTCAGAATATTATAAAACTCGAGGAAAAAAAGGGTGCATTGATCAAGTAATCCTTGTAGATAAATTCTCAGATATAGTGCGAAGTGATATTCAGGAAGAGCTCAGAAAATCAAGTGCCATCATGGTCCAGAATCGATATTTCTGGGTCTACTCAGATTACACAAAAATTGAAAATGAATTCAGGGTTCCCATTTTTGGAAATCGTGAAATGCTGAGAAGAGAAGAACGCGATCAGCCCGGGAATCAGTATGAACTTCTTCGGAAAGCAGGGATTCGCATGCCGCTTCTTATTCGTCCGGGAGGATCAAAGATGACCGAACAGGAGCTCAAAAATAATATTACGACGTGGAGAAAAAACGCGCACAGCCCACTTCTCGTTAAAGCTTCTGAACTTGAACGTGGATATGAACGGGATTTCTTTTTTATTTTTACATACGAAGATTATGTGGAGGAGCGAAAAAAACGCGTGAATCGAGGTGCGAAAAAAGAAGATATCGATCGTGCGGTAATTGAAGAATTTATTATTGGACCACAAATAAATTTTAATTATTTTTATTCTCCGCTCTCAAAAGAACTTGAAATCATGGGAACCGATATGCGAAGACAAACGAATATGGATGGATTTCTCCGTTTAAATGCTCAGGAGCAACTCACGCTCATTCATAATGGATTTCAGCCAACAATGGTAGAAAATGGTCACATTGCTTGTACCACGAAAGAATCAATTGTCGAAAAAATGTTTGAACTTGGGGAAAGATTTGTGACCGTCAGCAAAAAAGAGTGTTCTCCCGGAATTATTGGTCCTTTTGCACTTCAGGGAGCGTATATTTCTGAACAGGGAAAAGAAGAAATGGTGGTTTTTGATGTGAGCATGCGTATTCCCGGTTCTCCGGGGACAAGATTTACTCCGTATTCTGGATATTTGTATGGAGAAAGCATCAGCTATGGAGAGCGGATTGCGATGGAGATACGAGATGCAGCGACAGAAAATAAATTCGAAGAACTGCTGACGTGAACATTAAGAATGCTCTTAAAAAAATCTTTTTTCTTGACATTATTTCTGAGATGCAATAATAATTCCCGCGTATTCATTCTCATATGCACGTCGTTTCTCAAATAAAGAAGGCAAAGAAGTCCACCTCCTAGCGGAGAGAATTCTTTGTGCCTTGTCACTTTTTGAATATTCTATCCGCTTTGAGTTCAGAGCGGATTTTTTTATTTGTACTTATGATGAATCGTATTGTCGCAAAATTCGGAGGCACTTCCATGGGAACAGCAAAATCCATTTCTGCGGTTGCTGATATTCTTCAAAAAATACATGCTGAAAAAATTGCTGTAGTTTCGGCATCATCAGGAACAACCGATGTTCTCATTGAGCTTGGAAATGCTGCGTTGCAGCATGGTACTTTTCTGGAAAAATTCCGAGAAATACGAGATCGCCATGAAAAAATAGTCGGGGATTTGGGTGTTTCGGTGAATTTCGAGGCAATGTTTACGGAAATGCAAAAACTCCTTCAGGGAATTCACATGCTTGGAGAATTGTCTCTGAGTTCTAAAGATAAATTATTGTCCTTTGGGGAGAGAATGAGCAGTATCATTCTTTCGGCTCTCCTCGAAAAACGCGGAATTTTGTCGAAACCTATAGACAGTTTTGACATTATTTTTACTGATGACAATTTTGGCGAAGCGAATGTAGATTTTTTGAAAACGAATTCCACAATTGAAGCTGTTATAAACCCGATACTTTCTGAGGAGATACTTCCTGTGGTCACTGGTTTTCTTGGACAATCACGAAGTGGGCAACGGAGCACTCTCGGACGTGGCGGAAGTGACTACTCTGGTGCAATTCTCGCCGCAGCAATGAACGCAGATGAGCTCCAGATTTGGACAGATGTGGATGGAATTTTTAATGCAGATCCGAGAAATATCCCAAAAGCCCATCCGCTTCAAAGTCTTTCTTTTGAAGAAGCGGGAGAACTTGCATATTTCGGAGCAAAAGTGCTTCATCCAAAAACTATTATTCCTGCAATTCAAAAAAATATTCCTGTTCGAATTTTGAATACATTTCATCCAGAAGCAGCGGGAACAATCATTACTCACAAAAAAATTGATTCCATAAAATCAGTTACGTACAAAAAAGGAATTTCTATTATTACGATTTGTTCTGCGGGAATGCTCAATGCCCATGGATTTTTAGCCAAAATATTTGAGGTATTCGCAGAATATGAAGTAATTGTCGACGTAGTTGCGACTTCTGAAGTAAGCGTGTCTTTAACTGTAGACAGTTCTCTCCCAGATGACATTCTGAAAGATCTGGCAAAATTTTCGAGCGTGGATATTCTTCCAAATATGGCGATTGTTTGTCTTGTGGGAAATGGCATTGGCACTGGGAAGGGAATTTTATCGCGCCTATTTTCTGTCGTTTCGGACCACGTTATTCGCATGGTCTCTCAAGGAGCATCTCAGAGAAACGTAACATTTCTCGTGAATGAATCTGAAGCGTCCGAAGTTGCAAAAAAAGTTTTTTCTGCATTTTTTACAAAATCATGAATTCAAAAAATATAGTTATTGTTGGCGCCACGGGAGCAGTTGGACATGAAATGATTTCCTGCCTTCACCAACTTCATTTTCCGGTGGGGAAACTCCGACTCATAGCTTCGGAAAAATCTGTGGGGAAAATGATAGAAACTCCATTTGGAGGATTGCCACTCGAGACACTTTCAGAAGAAATTTTCGAGGAGAGCGATATCGCTCTTTTTTCCGCTGGAAACGACGTGAGTAAAATGTGGAGAGAAAAAGTCATTCAAAAGAATTGCCTCATGATCGACAACTCTTCTGCATTTCGATACGAAAATGATGTTCCACTCGTAATTCCCGAAATTAACTCAAAATTCGCAAAACATCACTCTGGAGTCATCAGCAATCCGAATTGTACGACTGCAATTGCCGCAATGGTCCTTTGGCCACTTCATCAAAAATTTGGACTCAAAAAAATTCTTATGAGTACATATCAAGCAACGTCTGGAGCTGGAGCAAAAGGAATGCAGGAACTTATTGATCAAACAAAGACCGTGCTCGATCATTGCAAAGGTGATTTTGAAAAAATTCAAGAAAATCCTGTTCAGGGTAGATATTTTTCACATCAAATTGCATTTAATATCATTCCTCACATTGATAGTTTTCAGGAAAATGGCTACACGAAAGAAGAAATGAAAGTTGCATGGGAACTTTGCAAAATTTTTGGAGATGAATCCTTGAAAATTTCCTGTACTGCAGTTCGTATTCCTACTCTTCGCGCTCACAGTGAATCCATCGTCATTGAAACTGAACATCAAATTGATCCCAATTCCGCTCGGAAAATTCTTGAGAAAACTCCTGGAGTCGTTCTTCGTGACGATCCGAAACAGAATATCTATCCGATGCCAATTCATGCTTCCGGAAAACATGATGTGGAAGTTGGACGAATTCGGCAAAATCTCATATTTGGCGATCATGGACTCGAATTTTTTATTTCTGGAGATCAGCTTCTCAGAGGAGCCGCTCTCAATGCGGTAAAAATTGCAGAATTATTTTTGAAATAAAAAACTTAAATTTTTCTTTTTTTTGATTTTTTATTTTTCTATGAACATTGCACTTCTTGGTTACGGCTCAATGGGAAAATCGATTCATCGGATTGCTCTTGAGAGAGGACACATTGTTTCAGCGATTATAGATCCAAATGCGCCGGAAGCAAATTTTCGGGAAATTATCCCCGAAGCACTTTTGGGAATTAACCTCGTACTCGATTTTTCTCACGGTTTTGCAGTTCAGAAAAATATTAAAATCTGCCTTAAGTCAGAAGTAAGCCTTCTTGTAGGAACCACGGGGTGGTATGAAAAACTTCCAGAAATTCGAAAACAAATTGAATCTGGAAAAATAGGATTTCTCTGGTCTTCGAACTTTTCTCTTGGAATACATCTCTATTTTCGCATCATTGCTGAGACTGCAAAACTAATAGGTGCTTTTGATGAGTATGATATTTGGGGACATGAAATTCATCATTGTAATAAATCGGATTCGCCTTCTGGAACAACAAAAACTTTGGAAAAAATTCTCTTGGAAAATATTCCCAGAAAAAAATCTATTGTGGAGGAAAAACTCGATCGTCGCCGTGAAGATGACGAAATTCATTTCTCTTCTGTTCGTGGAGGAGTGGTGAATTTTGCACACACAATTGGATTCGATTCTGCCGCGGATAAAATTCTCATTACTCATGAAGCGCGAAACCGTGATGGATATGCACTCGGCGCCGTGAAAGCTGCTGAATGGCTTCAGGGAAAGAAGGGATATTTTGAGATGGAGGACTACCTCAGAGAAATTTTGAATTTTAAATTATAAATTTTAAATTTTTTAGAGAGGATTTTTCTCCTTCACTCCAGCCTTATTTCACCCGTGAACTCTTTATAATTTCAAATGTAATTCAAAATTCAGAATTCAAAATTTAAAATTTTTTTATCTCTTCCCATGAACACACGAACATACGCCGGCACATGGACTGCTCTTATCACTCCTTTCCAAAAGAACGGAAGTATTGATGAAGAAGCTCTTCGAAAGCTCGTAAAAAGACAAATTGCAAATGGTGTCACTGGAATTGTTCCGCTTGGTACCACTGGAGAATCTCCTACCACGAATGGCATTCATGAAGATCCAAATGTCTTCGAAATCTGTGAGGAAGAAGCCCATGGAAAAGTCCTGGTAATGGCGGGAACTGGGAGCAACTCAACTCACGAAGCCATTCTCCACACAGAATTTGCCAAAAAAGCCGGAGCGGATTGCTGTCTCGTCGTGTGTCCATATTATAATAAACCGACTCAAGAAGGACTCCGAAGACATTTTTTGGAAGTCGCAAATGTTGGACTTCCCATTATTGTCTACAATATCAAAGGAAGAACTGGAGTGAATATGTCGACCGAAACACTGATGGTGATTGCTGAGCACGAAATGATCCAAGGAGTAAAAGAAGCGAGCGGAGATCTCGACCAAATTCGCGAAGTGATTAAAAACCGTCCGGACGATTTTACCGTTCTTTCTGGTGATGATGGACTCACTCTTGAAGTCATGAAAATGGGCGGCGATGGTGTTATTTCTGTTGCGAGTAACATTGTTCCAAAAGAAATTTCAGAAATGGTGAACTGTGCTCTTTCGGGAAACTTCGAAGAAGCGGAAAAAATCGATACGTATTTGCGAGATATGTTCGGAAAACTCTTTCTTGAGACAAATCCGATTCCCGTGAAATATGTAGTATCAAAAATAGGGCTTTGTGAATTACAATACCGACTGCCGATGTGTGAACCAAGTGAAGAATCTCAAAAAATTCTTGATACAATGATGCATTCTTATTCCCTCATTTGATCATATGAACCCTCATGTTCTTCGCCTTCCAAAAAATGAAATTCTGACCGCTGCTGAGCAGTTTAAAACACCATTTTTTCTCTATTCAGAAGCGAAAATCCGGGAAAATTGTCGAAGGTACAGAGAAGCATTTCGTGAATATTTCCCAGATTTTCAGCCTTTTTATGCGGTAAAAGCGAATCCAAATCCTGAAATTCTCAAAATTATTCTCGAAGAAGGATTTTATCTTGATACTTCAAGTCCATCGGAAGTGTTTCTCGCTAAAAAACTGAATGCTCACGGAATGTACACCGGAAATTATACTCCTCCTGAAGAATTGGAATATGCGAAAAAACAGGGACTTGTGCTCAATCTCGATGATATCAGCATGATTCCATTTCTTGAAAAAATCGGCGTTCCAGAAACGCTTTCATTTCGAATAAATCCAGGAATTGGAAATGGGGGAATGAAAAGTCTTGTAGTGGCTGGTCCAGATGCAAAATTTGGAATGCCATTTGAAAAAGCGGCAGAGGCTTATTCTGCAGCCAAAAAATTAGGAATTCAGAAATTCGGAATTCATATGATGACGGGAAGTAATATTCTTGATGCCTCACATTTTCCAAAAGTCGTACAAAAATTGTTTGAAGTCGTGGCAGAAATACATTCACAAACTGGGATCGAAATAGAATTTATGAATATTGGCGGAGGATTTGGAGTTCCTTATGCGCCTGAGGAAAAAAGTCTTGATATGAATGCAATCGCAAAAGAAATTCACAAGGTTATTACGGATTCTTGTGAAAAATATTCGCTGAAACAGCCACGGCTTATGGCAGAACCGGGGAGGTACATTACCGCTGATGCGGGGTGGCTCATTTCTCGAATACTTCTTCGCAAGGAAAGTTACAAGACCTTTGTGGGAATTGATGCGAGTAGCAACGATATGCCAAGACCATCGATTTATGGAGCATATCATCATATTTCTGTCTTGAATTCTACGTCTTCGGAAGAAAAAGTTTCCGTGGTCGGAAGAATTTGTGAAAATAATGATCAATTCGCTCAAGATCGTATTCTTCCAATTTCAAATATTGGAGATGTTGTCGTAATTCATAATTGTGGAGCACACGCTTATGCTATGGGACACAATTATAATGGTCGGATGAAACATGCTGAATATCTTCTCCAAACTGACGGAAAATTTCGCCAGATTAGGAGATCGGAAACAATTGAAGATTTATTTGCGACTTTGAACTTCGAATGATTCGAAATTTTAGATTCTTATTTTCCATGAATCTAAAATCCAAAATTTAAAATCTAAAATCTTCTTATGCTTCTAGCTCGTTCTGATCGTCTGCAAAATATTAAGCCCTACGCTTTCGCGGAGATCAATAAAAAAGTTGCTGCACTGAAAAAAGCTGCACAAAAAGGCACAGCGAAGTCTCCGATAGATTTTGGAGTTGGAGACCCGACAGAACCAACTCCCGACTTTGTGATTCAAAATCTTCAAAAGTTTGGAGAAAAACATGCTCGAACTGGATATCCATTTTATACCGGAAATCAAAATTTTCGTGAAGCAGCAGTGGAATATATGAAGAGGCGTTTTCAAGTCGAGCTCGATCCAGAAACAGAAATTTGCTCCAGTATTGGTTCCAAAGAGTCAGTTTTTAATTTCCCACTCGCATTTTTGAATCCCGGTGATATCGTGATTTGCCCTTCCCCTGGATATCCTCCATACAAAACGGGGACAATTCTTGCTGGAGGAGAGCCGTATTTTGTTCCGCTGCTCGCACACAATAAATTTCTTATCAATTATGAATCGATCCCAGAAGAAATCTGTCAGAAAGCGAAAATCATTTGGATCAATTATCCGAATTCTCCCACGGGCGCTATTGCCGAGAGAACTTATTATCAAGCACTTATTGCTTGGGCAAAAAAACACGACATCATCATTGCGGCAGATGAAGGATGCTATATCGACATTTATTTTGAAAAAAAACCAATTTCGATTTTAGAAGTGGCGCGTGAGGGAATCGTGGCGTTTTATTCACTCAGCAAAAGAAATAATATGACCGGTTATCGTGTCGGATTTATGTGTGGCGATGCACGTATTATCAGCATCTATAAAAACCTGAAAACTCACATTGATTCTGGAACGCCATCAATTATGCAGGAAGCCGGAATTCTCGCGCTGAAAGATGATGATCATGTTGAGAGTATGAGAAAAATGTATTTCAAAAAACGAAATATCCTCACGAAAGCACTTCGAAATATGAGACTTGATGTTGCTGAACCTGATGCAACATTTTACATTTGGCAAAAAGTTCCGAGCGGGATGAGCGATGTGGAATTTGCAGAAAAACTCCTCGATCCAAATATTGCGATTGTGGTTACTCCCGGAAGCCTGATTTCTGATGAATGCACTGGTGGCGTTAATCCAGGGAATGGATATGTCCGTTTTGCCCTGATGCCCACCATGGAAGAAATAGAAGAAGCAACGGAGAGACTGAAGGTACTGTGATTCTCACATTTATAAAAAATTGCGCATATGTTTCGCAGAAAAATGCTTCGCAGAAAACCTGTTGTTCTCTTCTCGACATGAGTGATACAATTTCGCCCAGAAAAAGAAAAGGTTCTTTTCCTCTGCTCACATGGACGTCACTCTCTCCTGGAATCTCTTTATTGGTGTCTTTTTCCTCATCATTGTCGCGTACAGTTTTGTAATTGGAAAAAGCCAGACCATGAAGGTAATACTCAGTTCTTACATGGCCATACTTGCGGCAGATGGAGCTGGGAATCTTCTCCAAACGTACTTTTTTGGCGCAGATCCAGTTCTTAAGGTTCTTGTGGTCCAAACGGATAGCACTGGATTTATTCTCCTCAAAATTTCGATTTTCGTCTTTCTTACCGTTCTCTTAACTACTCGCGGAGCATTTCACATTGAATTGCATCAAGATCAGTCAAAATTTATTTCTCTCTTTCTCACGGGAGCATATGGAATCATGAGTGCCGCTCTTACGATCAGCACTATTCTCGTATACATATCAGGAGTGAGTATTTTGGGAGCATCAGCAGTACTTGCAGAAAGCCCCATTGTTTCCATAGCCGAGCAATCGTCTCTTGTGAGAACTATGGTCGAGAACTATAGTTTATGGTTCGCGCTCCCAGCAGTTGTTTTTACTTTTTCAAGTCTTTTTGCAAGAGGGGAGGAATAGCTCAAAAAAAATTGCGATGGACTCAGAATTCGTATACACTCTCATGGCTTTTTTGTGGGTGAGTAGCTCAGTGGTAGAGCAGTAGCCTTTTAAGCTATTGGCCGCGGGTTCAATCCCCGCCTCACCCACCAAAATTTTGTTCATTTACATGCCATTTGTATATATCCTAATATGTTCAAGAAATAAAAACTCTCGAGGAAGCCAGAACTCTTGAAAGGAATACCAAGAAAGGGGGGCATATTGAAAGATGGATACACTTATATCATGGTAGAGCAGCTCCGCTTTAGCGGAGTTGGCCGCGGGTTCAATCCCCGCCTCACCCACCATTCGACTCGTCCGCTAAAGCGGACTCGCTCATGGCCTTCGGCCAGTTTTTCTTTCAGAAAAATATACGAGTCGAATGCCCCGAGCTTGTCGAGGGGCAAAGACCATTCTCTTTATTCTTTCAAATCCTTCTTGCATAATCAGCTCTTTTCCTATTAACTTTTCTCTCGCATGGCGCCATCGTCTAGTGGTTAGGACGCTAGGTTTTCATCCTGGTAACAGGGGTTCGATTCCCCTTGGCGCTACCAGATGTATTATTCGTATAATTAGAAGTGGAATTTCATTCTTCTAATATTTGTTGATTTATTTGAAAAGGTTTCTAAATTTCATTTACTTTTTTGGGTAGATTTAATAAAATTTGGGCAGATTATAGACAAGTTTTTACGAAGCTTAAATTATGAAAAAAGTTATCACTATTAGCGAAGCCTCAAGGAGGCTTGGAGTATCTATCAAGACACTCCGCAGATGGGACAAGAACGGAATTTTTCCTTCATTTCGAGTTTCAGAAAAAAGTCATCGGTATTATTTTGAACAGGATATCGACCTATTTGGAAAAGACTTATTCCCTCTTGCTGAAAAATGGGTTCAGAGAAAAAAAGGTGTAGAGCCAGAATCTTCGTTATACTGTCCCACAAGTGATATTTTTCAAAGCAGACTTGTTCACATGCAAAATGCGCTTATTAAAACTGAAAATCTTTCTTCTCCTTTTTCCCTCATTGTCGCTATTGCGGGAGAAATAGGAAATAATTCTTTCGATCATAATTTGGGAAACTGGAGAGATCTTCCGGGTATTTTTTTTGGTTATAATCTCAAAAAGGGATATATTGTTCTCGCCGATAGAGGACAGGGCATATTAAAAACACTGCAAAGAGTAAAACCTGAGCTTCAAACTCATACTGAAGCACTTCAAGTAGCTTTTACGGAGATAATCTCAGGACGTGCGCCTGAATCAAGAGGAATCGGACTCAAATATGTGCGGAAAGTTGTTAGCGCTCAGGCTCTTTCACTCATACTCGAAACAGGGGATGCTCAGGTCTTTCTCCAGCAGGGAGATCAAGAACTCTCCATTTCAGAAAAAATCCCCGGAGTTCATGGATGTATAGCGCTGATACAATTTCATACTTCATAAATATGCTGATCATACAATTAAAAAAATTTGGGACTACTCTTACTTCAAGACCCGCAGGAAAAGAAGCTTTTGCAGCTTTTCAGCCAATTTTGAGGAATATAAATCTCGATACACGTATCAGAATAGATTTTGATGAAGTTTTGGTACTTGGTCCTTCTTGGGCGGATGAATTTTTGACTCCTATCCTAGAAAAATATAAAGACCGAGTAACACTCGACAATACGGAAAATCCTTCTGTTCAGGCAACTTTAGAACTCCTTCAGGACATAAAGAAAAAACAGGAATAATTGGCTTATTCCGATGAAATAAATTGTGCTTTTTGTGAAATTTAGTATTATACGCCAGAATTAATTTGGAATTCGTAATTGATTTTGTTCCCGTAGCTCAGTTGGATAGAGCGTCAGGTTGCGGACCTGAAGGTCGCGCGTTCGAGTCGCACCGGGAACACCATTTTTCTATGCCAAGTTCTAAACCTGAGGTACTAGTCTTCTTCGCTCAAAAAACCTCTTTTTCAAAAAGATGGAGCGGGCAACGGGATTCGAACCCGTGTAATCGGCTTGGAAGGCCGAGACTTTACCAACTAAGCTATGCCCGCAAGGTCGTAATGAGCGGAGGAATTGTAGGAAAGTGTGAGGAAGGAGTCAAGCGAGTACAAAGTACAAAATACAAAGTACAAAAAACATAGAATATTCAAAAATTGCTTTTTATTTTGTGTTTTGTACTTTTTACTTTGTACTTCTCTCGTACGCCCGAATGGTATTTAGTATCAACTTTGCCACCGTCATCGGACCAACTCCACCGGGAACTGGAGTGATATATTTTGCCTTTTTGGCAACATTTTCAAAATCGACATCTCCCACAAGTTTTCCATTTTCAAGATGATTCGTCCCCACATCTATGACGATTGCCCCTTCTCGAATCATATCAGCTGTAAGTAAATTTGGCTTTCCAGCGGCAACGATAACGATATCTGCATTTTTCGTATGTTCTGCCAAATTTTTTGTATGACGATGGCAAACGGTCACCGTTGCCTCACGGTTGAGAAGCATAATTGCAATCGGTTTTCCCACAATATTTGATTTGCCAATAACCACCACATTCATTCCTGATACAGAAATGTTATATTCCTCCAGAAAAAGAATGATTCCTCCCGGCGTTGCAGGCGGAAGATCCTCGAATTCAGGAGACAGAAACATTTTTCCGAGATTATAGGCATGAAATCCATCCACATCTTTGTGGGGATTAATCTCCCGAATAACCTGCGGTGTGGAAATGTGTTTTGGCAATGGGAGTTGGACAATCATCCCTGTTACAGAGTCATCCGAATTAAGTTCGCGAATTTTCCCGAGAAGTTCCTTCTCAGAAACGCTTTCGGGATACTCTACTTTTTCAGAAATAATTCCCACATTTTGACACGCCTCAAGCTTTTTTCGTACATATACACGACTTGCCGGATCAGCCCCAACCATAACAACCACGAGTTTTAATTTTTTTGGAAACGTTTTTATTTTTTTTGCAGCTTCCACAAGGAGTTTTTCCGAAGTTTTTTTCCCGTCGAGAAGAATGGCGGTCATGAGATGAAGATAACATGGCGCAGAGAGTTTATACGATTTTGAGAGAAATGACCATTTGTTATTGAAAACGACAGAAGGCGCGACGGCGCCGTCGCGCCTTTTAAAACACAAATTATCCCGAAAACTCATCAGGAAATTTTTTCCGAAGAATTGCCAAGGCTTCATCTAAAATTTCTTCTTCTTTTCTTTCGCCATCAAGAGCAATCGAGTTTTTTTCAAAGATTACGAGTTCTTCATAAGTTTCCCAAACCTTCTTGAGTTTCTGTTCTTCTTCAAAAAGCTCATTTGGAAGACCTCTTTTGTGAATGCGTTCGAGGCAAATTTTGGGAGGAACCTGAAGAAGAAACGTAAAATCTGGCTTGAGAAAATGTTTGTTGAGCTCCTGAAGCCATTTAGAATCAGTGTTCAGGGAACCATAAGCAAGAGTACTCCAAATATATCGATCACAAATGACGATATTGTCCGAATTCAACGCTGGCAGAATTTCTTGTTCGAGATGATGTGCCCTGTCTGCACAAAAAAGGAGTTGCAAGCCTTCTGGCGAAATTTTCCACTTTCCCTGAAGTGCATCACGAATGAGTTTTCCAGCGGCGTTATCCGTCGGTTCGGACGTATGGATGACTTTTTTTCCGAGTGCTCGCAATTTTTCTGCAAGAAGTTTTGCTTGCGTGGTAGAGCCGCTGCCGTCGAGACCTTCAAAAACGAGAAACATGGGAATTAATTTTAAATTTTGGATTCTAGATTTTAGATTATTTTCTGGATGTATTTTTTCAGAAAATCTCCCATTTCCACAATAAAGTATGAGAAAAACAATTATTTTCTATTGACAAGATAAAATTTGTATTCTATTATGCCGTACTTTTTATAGTGTAAATTTATGAGAAACCAGAACTACAGACAATTTCCTACTCATTCCTACTCTCGACCTTCGGAAAATACTCCAAAAATTCCGCATACGTCGCCATATAACGCTAGAGCGTCTCTTGATAATAACAAAGATCCTTATCGTGATCGTGCAGCACAAGCGAACTCCAGAGGAGCAAACTTGGCATGGAGTTCGACTCCGAATGCCTCCCAGGTCTTCTCTGTCCCTCTGCAATCTCCAAGTGCAATGCCTCGAGCAACGAAGGTTCAAGCTTCTCCTCAGGAGGCAGACCAGTTCTTTTCCGCCGCTTCTGTACAACTTCCAAGAGCGATGCTGAGTTCTCGAATAGCCCTTCTCCTTATGATTGCGTCTTTAGTTACTGCTTGTACTCATCAAGAAAACACAGAAAATAACAATCCTCCTTCTGCCACTGCGACAGCTGTAAATCCTTGCGATTCAAATTGGATTTCTTACGGTTCTTCCTATTGCAATCAACCAAGTCTTCGTGAAGAGGAAATACAAAAAAATCTTTTGCAAGCAATGCTCGAAATGACAACAGGAAACGATTCTCCAGAAATAATCGCGAGTTTAAAGGAAAAATCAGGAACTATTGATGATGAGACAGCTGCAAAAATAAAAGTGGCAATCGGACAAGAACGACTTGGTCTTTTAGAAGACAGATTGAGCGAAGCTGGAATGTTTACAGGAGATCCTTTCGGAGTTAGTCTTGGAGTTGAAGTTGAAGACGGTAGGCAAGTGCCAATATTAAGAATTCTTTTCAGAGATATGCAGGAAGGTCCTGGTGTTATGGAACGAAAGTATTTTCCTGAATCCCCTCGAGATGCTTCCACCACCCAGAAAAGGTCTTTAAGTTCTTTCACTCCGACACAAATAAAAGCATTTATAAACAATAAAGTACTTTCTTACTTTGGTGGCGCTGTAGAAAGAAGAGAGTCGGGGCATCAAAACTATTTTATGTCTGTAATTAAAAAAGCTCTTGGAGAAGAAGCTTTTAAAGGAATAACTACGTATATGAAAGACAACAATACAAAAGTTGTAAGTTTTGAGGCACCGAAAGGGAACACTGCTGTGATTACATTTACTAACGGTAAAACCGAAAGCTTTTCTATCTGTAATACATCAACAGAAAAAGACATTGCCAATTCTGAATTTGTACGATACTTAAATAATTGTTATTAAGAAAAAGAGTTTATTACCATGAAACAGGAGTACCTTCTAAAAAATGTATTCCTGTTTTTGGTGAATACACTGAATTTTCACATCGACCATTCACTTTCCCCCGCTTCCCTTCAGCCTCTCCAAGTTTTCCGCCTCGGTAAGCGCATGAACAATATCGTCAAAATCTCCATCCATAATCGCGGGAATGTTTGAGAAATTCTCATGAATGCGATGATCCGTCACGCGATCTTGCGGGAAATTATAGGTACGGATTTTTTCGCTTCGATCTCCAGAACCAATTTGCGCAAGACGCTTCTCTCCTTCTTCCTTCATCCGCTTCTCTTCTGCCGCTTGATGAAGGCGCGCACGAAGAATGCGAAATGCTTTCGTTTTATTCTTGAGCTGAGATTTCTCATCTTGGCAACTTACCGTCACGCCTGTGGGAATATGCGTGAGTCTGACTGCGGAATCGGTGGTGTTTACTGATTGTCCACCCGGACCCGATGAACGAAATACATCGACACGTACGTCAGATGGATGAATTTCAAATTCTATTTCCTCGACTTCTGGCATGACAACAACGGTAATTGTGGAAGTGTGAACTCGTCCTTGGGATTCTGTTTTTGGAATACGTTGAACGCGGTGAACCCCACTTTCATACTTGAGTTTCGAATATGCGCCATCTCCTCGAACTGCAAAAATAAGCTCTTTCACTCCTCCAGAATCCGAATCACTTTTGGAAAAAAGCTCCACAGTAAATTTCTTGTTTTCGCAATATCGAAAAATTGCTCGTGCATATTCATAGCCAAACAGCGAAGATTCTTCTCCTCCTGCAGCTGGCCTGATTTCCATAATCACATCTTTCTCATCATTTGGATTTTTTGGAATGAGTGCCTTTTTCGCTTCTTCTTCCAGAATTTTGAATTCTTTTTCTGTGCTTTCCAGTTCCATTTTCGCCATTTTGGAAATTTCAGGATCAGTGTCTTTTTCCATTTCTAAAAGGTTTGTTATTTCTTTTTGTTTTCCCAAATATTTTTTGGCAATTTGCATGAGGCTCGCCATTCCCGCTCTTTTTTTCCCGAGAACTTTCATCTGGATTGGATCGCCGAATACAGAAGGATCGCTCATTTTTTGTTCGATCGATTCGAATTCAGTAATAATGTTTTGTAATTTTTCAGGAATCATGGAAACTTTGATAAATAGCAAAAAATAAAATTTCTTGTCAGAGAAGCGCTGACGAGGAAATTCTGAATTCTTCGCTAATATGCTTCTGTAAAGATGTATTCTTTCGGGAAATTTTTTTCTTCTGTGAGAATGTGGATTGTTTCCTTTACAAGTGGTGGAGGACCACACACATACACTTCTTTATCTCTAAAATATTCCGGCGGATATTTCTGAAGAACGTCAGTGGGATACCGAGGATATTTTTCAGAGTCATTCTTCTCCATGTCACTCGCGCAGAGAATCCATCGAAAATGATCTGATGAGAGATTTTTAAATTCATCAGTGTACACCGCATATTCCGGTGTTCTGACTCCGTAGAGAAGTTCCTCTTCTCCGCCAAATCTTTCTTCTTTGAGCTCGTCAACAAAAGCTTTTATTGGTGCAATTCCGGTTCCTCCGGCAATAAATATCTTACTTTTTTGAAGATCTTTGAGAACGCATGATCCAAACGGTCCTCGAAATGTTATCACATCTCCCGGGGCAAGATGATCAAGATGCTCACTTCCCTTTCCTCCTGGAATAATCTTGACACAGAGTTCGATGAGAGGAAGTTTCTTCGAAGACGACGCAATGGAATAGGCGCGAAATACTTTTTCCTCAATAAAAATGGAAATAAACTGTCCAACTGTAAAATGAAATGGTGGTGAAGATTCAGATAGTTTAAGGCGAAAGAGTTTTGTTTCCTTCGCGGCGGATATAACTTCTATTACCGTAGCCGAATATTCAGGAATAGTGCCCATGCCGAAATAATACTGAATTTTACTGAATTTGAACATTGGATTTCTGGATTCTTTCTGATACCATGATGCGGTCTGTTTTTGTTCTGGATTTTCTCTTCATCTCCTATGAAATTTTTTTCGTTTTCTTCAAAGAGAGAAATTTTGTTTTACATATTTGCCGGAATTTTCCTGTTGGGAACTATCGGATCGTATATATACCAAAGTTTTTCCCCTGCTCTTGAAGATGTACAAAATGATACTGCGGTGATTTCGATGTTTTCGAGGGAAAAGTGCGGACATTGCCGAGATGAAAAGAAATTTTTAGCTGAGTGGAAAAAGGAAAATCCAAATTTTTCCATTCAAATACTCGATATTGAAAAAAGTAAAGAAGCCGGAAAAATGTTCCTAGAACTCACCAAAAAATATAATCTTTCAAAGAGTACACCGATTACCATTGTTGGCGATGAAATTTTCGTAGGATTTGATTCTGCAGAAAATATGGGGGCAAAGATCAAGAAAGCGTATAATTCCAAAAGTTCATTGCTCACTTTCCGCGAAGCATGGGCACAAAAAGACAATCTTCGCGTCTACGATTATGAAGCATCAGTATGTGATGCAAATAGCACAGAATGCGCAGCTACTTCGCTCATTGTCAATGTTCCACTGTGGGGACCTCTCGATCTTGCCGAGTTAAAAAGTCCCTCAGCGCTTTCTTTTATCCTCGGGCTTATCGATGGATTCAATCCATGTGCGATGTGGGTACTTATTGTTTTTCTCCTCGCACTTATTCAAATTGGAGATCGATTCAAAATGTTTGTGGTCGCGGGAATTTTTCTTCTCGCAGAAGCCATTATGTACGCGATGATTTTAACACTGTGGTTTTCCACTTGGAATTTTGTAGGACTTGATGCATGGATCACCCCAATTGTTGGCTTTGTTGCTCTTGGATCGGGATTCTTTTTCCTGTACGAAGGAACCTTCTCTGATGGAACCTGTAAAGTAACGAGCTCTGAACAGAAGAAAAAAATTACGAACAAAATTCAGGCTATTGCGCATTCTCCACTCACTATTGTGACCTTTTTTGGAATTCTTGCGCTCGCTTTTTCTGTAAACATTATCGAATTTGCATGCTCTATTGGAATTCCTCAAACATTTACGCAAATTCTCCATCTTTCCGTTCTTCCTATCTTGGAAAAAATTTGGTACATCGTTATTTATATTTTTGCGTATATGTTCGATGACTTTATTGTTTTTGGAATTGCGCTGTATTCCATTGAGAAAATTGGAATTACTCACAAGTATGCACGAGCTTCAAACATAATCGGAGGAATCCTGATGCTTATTCTCGGGACACTTCTTATTTTTGCTCCAGAGGTCTTGACGTTTTCATAGAAATTTGCCTTCATTCTTCGTCATTTTTATGATATAATGGAGGGAATACATTTTCCCTTCCCAGATGTCCAAAAAACAAAAAATTTCTCCTGAAAATATTGTATTTCTCGAGGTAGATACAGAAGATGAAAAAACTATTCTCAAGGCTTTTCCTCAAGCAAAAATTGAGAATACGGTTCTTACGGATGAACAAATTATCAAAAAATATCCCAATGCTGAGGTGCTCTGCATCTTCATCTATTCTCCCATTACGAAAAAAGTTATCTATGGACTCAAAAATCTCAAACTCGTTGTGACGAGATCTGTTGGATATAACCACATTGACCTCCGTGCTGCTCAGGAACGAAGTATTCCGGTCTGTAATGTCCCTGATTATGGATCACATGTTATCGCTGAGCATGTTTTCGCAATATTGCTCTCTTCTATAAGACAAATAGGCGCTGGCGAAATTCGCGTGGGGCAGAAAAACTTTGACTACCACGGTCTTCGCGGAATTGCCCTCCAAGGAAAAACTCTGGGAATTGTCGGAATGGGAAAAATCGGGAAAAATGTTGCACGTATTGCCTCGCTCGGATTCCTTATGAATGTCATTGCGTATGACCCGAATCCGGATGAGAGTCTTGCGCGGGAAAGTCATTTTGAATATGTTTCTTTGGAAAAAATATGGAGAAAGAGCGATATCATTTCCTTTCATGTTCCCCTTCTCAAAAATACAAAACACATAGTGAATGCGAAAACTATCAAAAAAATGAAAGACGGCGTTATTCTCGTAAATACGGCGAGAGGTGGCATTATTGATACAAAAGCTCTTCTGAATGGGCTTATCTCTGGAAAAATTGCGTATGCTGCTCTTGATGTTTTGGAACACGAACAAAATATTGAGAAAGATCAGAATCTTATTCACCATCCAAGAGTCATCATCACACCTCATATCGCTTTTTATGCCGATGATTCCATGCAAAAAATGTACGCTGAAGGAATTATGTCCATTCACGTATTTCTAGGTCAGGGAAAGCTTTTTCATCAAGTTCGGGGTCTCTAATTTTTATTATTCATGGAGCAGGTTACGTTTGATATCGGGCTCGTTATTGTTTCTTCTGCGGTGGTGGCGGTAATTTCATATTCCTTGAAGCAGCCACTCATCCTTGCTTATCTCATCGCAGGAGTTGCAATTGGACCATTTGGATTTGGACTCATACAAGATCCCGAATTTATTCAGGGGACTGCAAATATCGGAATTATTCTGATGCTCTTTCTCGTCGGACTCGAAATGAGCGTTCCGAGGCTCAAAGAATTAGGTTTTGTATCGCTTCTTGGAGGGATTGGACAAGTTGTTCTCACTGGAATTATTGGAATTCTTTTGGTGAAAATATTTGGTTTTCGCACAATTCAGAGTCTTTATATTTCTGTTGCTCTGACATTTTCGAGTACTGTTATTGCCGTAAAAATCTTGTCAGATAAGCGTGATACTCACTCTCTTTATGGACAAATTTCCATTGGAATTTTAATTATACAGGACGTTCTTGCTATCTTGGCACTTCTTCTTCTCGCGGGATTTCAAGAAGGAGGATTTGGATTCGATATATGGCATTTTAGCGGAATATTTGTGAGGGGAATTCTCCTTGCTATTATGACAATGCTTATTTCGAAAAAAATTCTCAAATATCTCTACAATGTTATTGCTTCATCGCATGAACTCCTCGTGCTTTTTAGCCTGAGCTGGTGTTTTGTGATTTCTCTTCTTTCTCTGAAAATCGGATTTTCTATGGAAATTGGCGCATTCATCGCGGGGATCAGTCTCGCAAATCTTCCGTACACCTTTGAAATTAATGCGAAGACAAAAGTGCTCAGAGATTTTTTCATCACTATTTTCTTTGCAGCACTCGGAGCGAAAATGATCTTTAGTGGTGCTACAAATCTTCTTTTTCCGCTCATCGTTCTTTCGATTTTTGTTCTCATCGGAAAACCTCTTCTGGTCGTTCTTCTTATGGGCGTTATGGGCTATGACAAACGAACTGCATTTTTTACGGGACTTATTCTGGCAAATATCAGCGAATTTTCACTCGTTATTATTGCCCTGGGAAATAGACTCGGACATCTTTCCGAAGAAATTACTTCGATGATCGCGCTTATTGGAATGGGAACAATGGTGCTTTCATCGTACATGATGACATATAACAATGCTCTCTATAATTTTTTGAAACCCGTGCTTTCTTATTTCGAATTCAGAAAACCAAAAAATGTGGGAAAAATGAAAAAAGCTCTTGCGCATCATATTATTCTTTTCGGATGTGGTCAGGTGGGAGAGCAGGTTTTGGAACAAATTTTGGGCTTTAAAGATGATTATATTGTAGTTGACCACGACAATCATGTGATCCGAAAACTCATTACGAAGAAAATAAATTGTATGTTCGGAGACGCTGAAGATGCGGAGCTTCTCGAAAATTTGAACTTAGAAGATGCCGAGGTCATTATCAGCACTCTTCCAAATATTGAAGATAATTTCTTCATTCTTCGATATATAGAAAGATTAAAGCTCAAACAAAAACCCATTATTATCGCGACTGCTGATTCTGGTCGAGATGGAATTGAAATTTTTAACAAAGGAGTTGATTACGTTATTTTAAAACCATATCTTGGAGCGAGCCATATCCATCATATTAATAAGGAGATTTATGAACTTGAAAAAGAATTTCAGCATGTTCCCCTTTCCGAACAAATTTCTTTCGACAAACACCTGAGCGATAATGAAATCGCCCTTTTTCTTCACAACCTCAACAAACTTCGCTTGAAAGAAATAATAGAGAAAATTGAGGCGAAAAAAATCGTCATGAGTTCAAAAAAAAGACTTTGATTCCTCACGACTGACTACTCATCACTGATAATTTTCTGATCCAAATATTCCTGTAAAAATACGGCGGCAGCGATGGAATCCTTCTGTCCACGCTGATCTTTTTCCGAAAATCCAATTCCTCTCAATTTTTTGGTAGCAATTTGGGTAGAAATTCCTTCTGAAATAAAATCGACTGGAATTTTTTTTCCGAGCGATTGAAGATAGTCTTCAAAATTATCAGCAAAATCTCGGCAGCGTTCACACTGCTCATCGCCTTCATTTGAAAAATTTTTAGGATACCCCACGAGTATTTTTGTGATGGCATTTTTTTCAACCATTTTAAAAATTTCAGAAAATATATTGTTTTTTGAGTCGGAAGTCACGAGGATTTCTTGCGGAAATGCAATTCCGATTTTTGAATCTCCAATTGCCGTTCCAATACGTTTATGACCGATATCGAGGGCGAGAATTTTCATGAAAAGAAAAAGAATGCAGTACCATTGTATTATGATTTACAAATTTGAGAAGAAAGAGTATAAAAAAAGGGATTTTTCCCACACATATGCCTGCTGAAGTACAGAAACTCAAAGAATCTTGGAAAAAATCAACTTCTGATGAGAAGTATTTGCTCATTCTGGTTTTTGGGATTCTCATGTTTTTGTTTTTTCCCTGGGAATCGTATTCATATGGACAGTATGGAAGCATAGTGTACTTCTCAAGAAATGGTCTCAGGTCATATGGAAATCTCACTTTTTTGGGGAGCATTCTCTATCTTGCCGTGAAGATACTGCCGATGGCGGGAATAAAAATCCCAGACATGGGAATGGAGCAAAAAATGATGGAGAAGATATTGGCAGGAGCTATTTTTGCGGGACCAGTTTTATGGCTTCTCAGTTCGAATTTTTATTTCAGCATCATCGGTTTTGGATTTTGGGTGGACCTCGTTCTTTCTGGATTTTTTTCTTACCTTGTTTTTACCGAAAAGAAATTTTCTGAGGTCAAGACGCTGCTCTTTCGAAAGAAGCAAAAATGATCGCCTCTCTCCGCGTTCTTTTTGATTTTTTTCTCTTTTCCCAAACCTTATGAGCTTATCCATTTTTATTGCGAAGCTTCTTTCGCTCGTATATGTTGTCATCGGCGTTGGTTTTTTATTCAATAAAAATCACTATCGTAAGCTTTTAGAAGAACTTTCTGAAAGTATAGTAGGGATGTTTTTGGGCGGCATGATGGCGCTCATTATCGGATTCCTTATTGCTACATACCATAACGTGTGGGAAATGCGCTGGGAAGTCATAATTACTCTTCTTGGATGGGGATCTCTTGTGAAGGGACTCATGCTTCTTCTTGCTCCACAGGATATGATGAAAATTATGAAAATTTTCCTGAAAATAAAACATATTCTGACGGTTGGAGGAATTTTTGTTATCGTTCTCGGATGTGTTCTCGGATATTTTGGATTTGTCGCACAGGTGTAAATATTCATGGAAAGACGCGATTAATCGCGTCTCTTCCATAAATCCCAAAAATATGAGAAAATAAAACATGCGCTCATTAATATCATGGGGATGACCGGCATTCGACAGGAAGATTAGCCGAGTTCAAAACTGCCATCCGGGGATTCACCATTTTTCTCCCCGCAGATCCGAAAAGTGGTACCATAAGTGCTACGTCACTTTCAAAAATTGGACAAACTGCAAAAAGAGCTGTCGCTTCCCTTGGGGAGCGATTCGCAATGCAGAGTGAAGCTTACGCTTCAATTCCTGTAGCTGCCTAAAGTAACTTTTTTAGTTTCCAATTTATCTCCGTTGAGCTCTGCTCCGGAGACGCTTCGTCTTTTGTTCTTCTGGAAACGGAGAATGAAGTGTCATTTCTCCAGAACAAAAAGTCTTGGTTTCCCTATTTGAAAGCCTTTTTGTACGATCAAATATGACTTTTTCATAAATTTTTGTTCTTTTTCTATTATGGAAAAGGAAAATCAAAAGGAACTATGATTTGGTAGAAGTTTTGGGTTCGCCTTTCTGGACGGGGGTTCAATTCCCCCCATCTCCACCATTCTTCGCGTCAGCGAAGAATGCCCTTCGTAGCTTTAGCGAAGAAGGGCAATCGTTAAGCAATTTACTGCTGACGCTTCGAATGGCACGCCACAGTTAAATTTGCTCCGAGCGAGCCAGCGAAGGCGGGCGAGTCGAGGAGGAAAGACACTGCGTGTCCTCAGCGCCTCCGCTTTAGCGGAGGAGTCGAAGGACCTCTTGAAAAAATTTGCTAACGCAAATTTTTTCCCTGACTACTCAATTCTCACACTCACACTTTTGTAATTGATATCCCGTAAATTCTCTTCTTTTTTTCTCAAATAAGACCCATAAAAAATTGATTGGCGCTCATCACTCGAATCCCGCTTTGGAGAATATCTATATGTGGGAGCGCGACAACTTGGTATACAAAAGGAATTTTGAGGCGTTCTTTAAAATAATGCAGGTGTTTTGAAGGAGTTTTTTCAGAAAGTTTTGCCTCTACTGCAAACCAAGGTTTTTTATTGATTGTAACCAAAAAATCAACTTCCCTTCCTTCTCTATCTCGAAGATAAAAAAGCTCTGCCTTGTGTCCTTCTGCATCACACAAAAAATGAATGAATTTGAGAAGATGAGAAGCGACCATATTTTCAAATTTATGCCCTTCATCACCAATTGGTGACCAATCCCAGAGATACAGTTTTGGCTCTTTTCGGAGTGATTTAATCGTGTGAAATGAAAACGGATAGATGCGAAAATGATAATAAAAACGTTCTAAAATATCCACCCAGAGAGAGGCTGTTTTATGGTTTACATTGAGGTCAGTGCTTATGGAATTTAAAGACAATCTTCCCCCTGCTCGTTCCAAAAGAAGCTCCACAAGAACCTGCAATGCGGACATATCCCGAACGAACTCAATGTCCCGAATATCTTCTTTAATGAGCCGATCGACTCGTTCATTTTGCCAACGTCTCAATGCTTTTTCTGTTTGATGGAAAAGGGGCTCTGGAAATCCTCCAAATTTAAAGAGAGCATCAAATGCTTCTTTCGTTTTTTTTGATTTTGGGAATGAGAGTTCGCGAAATATTTCATCATGGAGCGTTTCTTTTGAAACTATTTCAGCGAGTGAAAATGGATGAAGACGATAGGAATGATATCGTCCAAGAAGAGAATCTCCGCCTTTTCGATATATATCCAGGCGCGCACTGCCAGTAACAAGAATAGAAAATTGATCTTTGTATGTATCAAAAATACCTTTTATGTAATTTTTCCATCCTCGATATTTATGAAGTTCATCAAAAATTACGATTTTGCTCGCAGCGGGAAATGTCCCATCCAAAATATTTTTTCGATCTCCTCGATGGTCCCAATTAAAATACGTGGAATGTGAAAAATTTTGTTCCGCTATTATTTTTGCAAGAGTTGTCTTCCCCACCTGTCTCGGTCCAGCAATAAAGACCATTTTCTCTTTAAGATCTTGAGTTATAGACTGCCGAAGATAACGAGGCTTTATCATCGTGAATATTATACCGAAGTATAAAATTTTTGCAACCATTTTATACCTTGGGAGAATATTGTCGAGCCATTTCCCCTCACCACACTGCCACGGTTGGCGAGTTCGCAATAGACAGAAGAGAAAATGAGATTTTTATTCCGTCCTTACCCAATACGTCACTGTCTCGGAGATATCTCCAACACCAAGCGGAAAATCTGTTGGCGCGAGTTCAAGCGTGTCATTTCCATTCTCATAGAGTTCCGGGACATCGCCACCATCGGATTGTTCTTGAATATCGTTAAGGGAGGAAGCGAGTTGGGAGTTGTATTCAAATGCGCCATATTCTTCACCATCGCGGCCATTTCCAATGGCATATACATATTGATTCGTGGCGGGATCTACAGGAACACTCGTTAAAAACACGCCATTCATCGCATCTTCAAGGGTTTGTTTGGAAAGATCTCCAGAGTCTTCATGGGGTACTACTGAATTTGTATGAAGGTAAAGTTGGGTTGAATTGAGTAATGTATTCATGTCAGCAATCCGTGCAGTATCAAGTGCTTTTTCTTGTGCACTTTGATAATTTGTTATGCTCACCACGGCGAGAATTCCAATAATTGTAATCACCACAAGAAGTTCAATAAGTGTAAACCCTCTGCTTTCAAGTTTTTTCTTTTGCAAAAACATAATAATATTTACAAAAGGAAATAGTTTCATTATTCAAAATATACACAAAAAATATAAAAAGAAGAAGGGAATAAATTTTCCACAGAATTTAAAAAGGAGCCAGTTGTTTATCATCTGACTCCTTTTTCATACGTTATATAAACCGCCTAAATCACATTATGACGACCATGACGTTTGTATTGCGCCATTAACACCACTACCATCTTCTACATAATCATTAGTAGCAGTAGCTCCCCCTACACTTAAGGTACCTTTACCTGCCTCAAGTTGATCACCATTATTTCCACCATCTGCATCCTCTTTTGCGTCATTGGTACTTGATTCTAATTCAACAGAAAACTCCCAATATTTTACTGGTTTAGTTGGGTCACCAGCTGTTTCATACTCCACCGCATAGTCATACTTATTTGTCGGACTTGAGGGATCAATAGAAAGCTTATTGATATAATTTCCAACTATTGCGGTTGTTAAATCCGCTTTTGTTAACTTCGCAAAATCGGCCACAGTTGCTGCTCCCGGATAAAGAGAAGCATTTGCATAGTATAAATTCACTGCAGATTCCATAGAAGAAAGATCTGCTTGCCTTGCCGCATCTTTTGCTTTCTCTTGAGAGTTCGTAAAGAGAGTTATCGACGTTACCGCAAGAATACCAATGATGGTAATCACTACAAGCAACTCAATAAGGGTAAAACCTTGCGTCCTTTTCATATTGAGGGAGATGAAATAATAAAAAAAGAAGAGGAAAAAATTGTTTCAGAAGTAAGGAAATGTATTTATTTCTTAGAGCTATTATAGCAAATATTTTGGCAAAATCCAAGCGTTTTTCGTCTTTTTTCTGCTATTTCCTTCTATTTTTATTTGCAAAATATTTTTTTTGTATTGTTGTATATAAAGTATGTCCTTCTTATTCCTCTTCGGGCACCTCTGGAGAGGTGCCTCGCACGAAGGAAATACATTTTACATTTTACATTCTGCATTTTACATTCTCCCCTACCCTTTCGTCACCACCTCACTCATATTCATAATCGGCGTCATAATGGCCGCAACCATGAATCCCACAACGCTCCCAATGACCACAATAATAATCGGTTCCATGAGAGAAGAAAGTGTCTTTACCATTGTGTCGACTTCATCTTCATAAAATTCCGCAACTTTTGCCGTAACATCTGCAATTTGCGCTGTTTGTTCTCCCACGGAAATCATAGAAACGAGCATCACGGGAAACATCTTTGAATTTCCCTGCAGGTTTTCTCCCATGGTAATTCCCTGTTTCACGTCTTCCGCAAGAAGAATAATTCGGCGCCTGTAGACTTCATTTCCCACAACTTCTGCGGTAATTCGAAGTGTTTTTACGATGGAAAGTCCGCTGTCTGTAAGCGTGGAAACACTGCGAGAGAATGAAGCAAGCACGAGCTTTCTTCGGAGCATGCCAAAGACAGGAATTTGAAGCATGATGCTGTCCCAATAATATTTTCCAGAATCAGTTTTTTTCCAAAATATAATAAGCGCTATAAGTCCTCCGAGCCCCAAAAGAATAAAAATGACGTTGGGAATGCCGAGAGTACTTCCTTGTAAAAGTGTATTAATATTAATCATGAGTTGTGTTGTTGCGGGAAGTTCGGCATGTGATGCCTCAAATGTCTCTTTAAGTTTTGGAATTACCATGACGGTAATCGTAATAAATACACCAATGATCACAATAATAATTACCATTGGGTACATCATTGCTCCCTTAATTTTCCCCCTGAGTTTCGCGCCTTTCTCGACTTGATCTGCAAGACTCAGAAGTACATGATTCAGCCGTCCGGATGCTTCTCCGGAACGAATCATACCAATTTCAGATGTGGAAAATACGTCTGGAAAAGCGGCAACTCCTTGGGAAAGTGTTTGTCCCATTTCCACATATTGAATAAGCCTTTCACAAATTCGTTTCATTTTATGATCTTTCGTCTGTTCTTCCATAATTGCGAGTGATTTCATGAGGGAAACTCCGGCATTAATCATCGTCGCCATGAGGCGAAAAAAGGATACTTTTTCCTTAATATTGAGCGGAGAGATGTTCACCACCCATTCATTGAGGCGCTCAAAAAGATTTCCCTTCGGAGAGCCCATTCCGACTTCGTTGACATTTACCTTTCGGAATTCGTCTTTACTAATATGAATTGATGGAGAGATGAGTTGATCTGGCATAGGTGAGAAAAAAAAGTAATTGAGGAGAATTTTTAATTTTAAATTTTGAAATTTCTAAATAATTTTTAAGTTTCAATGTCTAAGGGGAAAATGTTCAAATTGATGTATGGGTTTTAAAAATTAGAAATTAGGATTTATTTAGAAATTTTAAATTTCAAAATTTAAAATTAACTAATTGCTACTTTATACACTTCCTCCAGCGTCGTAATTCCGTTCAGCGCCTTCATGTAGCCATCCTGAAGAAGCGTCGTCATTCCTTGTAACTGTGCGAGTTTCTCAATTTCTGCTTCGCGGCTTCCTTCGAGTACGAGTTTTTCTATTTCTCGGTTCATCGGCATTACTTCATAAATTGCCACTCGTCCTTTCATTCCTGTTCCTCCACATTTTTCACATCCCTTTCCACGATAGAGTTGAATATTCTGGAGAAGAGATCTGTCAAAATCTTCGTCCGCACTGAGAGTATCGAGTTTTTTATGAATTTCCTGAACAACCGCTGGCTCTGCCACATATGATTCTTTACAGTGCTGACAAATTCTTCTGAGAAGTCTCTGTGCCTCAATCGTTCGAAGTGAAGACGTGATCTTATATGGCTGTACTCCCATATCCAAAATACGGGTAATTGTCGAAACAGCAGAATTCGTATGAATGGTGCTGAGCACCATGTGTCCGGTAAGTGCAGCCTTGATGGCAATTTCAATCGTTTCCTGGTCACGAATCTCTCCCACCATGATGATGTCTGGATCCTGACGAAGCGCAGTACGAAGACCATAAGCAAAATCATATCCGATATCAGGATGCACTTGGCTCTGCGAAAGCCCTGCCATTTCATATTCCACCGGATCTTCAATGGTCATGATATTCACATCCACTTTGTTGAGAAGACTCATCGCTGAATAGAGCGTCGTTGTTTTTCCTGATCCGGTTGGCCCCGTTACCAGCGTAATCCCATTCGGATTGCGAATGGTATTCATCATATATTTATAATTGTTTCCCGTAAGTCCGAGTTCTTCAAACGTCGGAATATCTCGTGTTTTGTCCTGAAGACGCATTACTGTTTTTTCTCCATGAATTGTGGGGAGCGTTGAAACACGAAGTTCGAGCTGTTTTCGATCTTCCGTAGAAGTCAGCATGCGTCCATCTTGCGGCTTTCTCTGTTCATCAATTTTGAGCCCAGACATGATTTTTATGCGAGAAGTAACAGCACTATGAATGTTCTTTGGATATTCAATAATTTCTCTAAGTATTCCATCCACACGAAACCTTATACGAACGGTGTGTTCTCCTGGCTCAAAATGAAGATCTGAAGATCCAAGTTCGAAAGCGTGTTCGAGTGTATAGAGCACAATTTGCGGAATGTTTCCCGCGATAATAGCGTCCGTTAATTTTTCTTTTGTATTTTTATCTGGCATGGCAAAAGTAGGAATTAGGAATTGAAGAGTCTTTCAGGGTGCTGTATATAATCTAAAATCTAGAATTTAAAATTTAAAATTCTCCGCTCAGTTCATTTCCCTTCCACCGTTTCTGCTTCTGGCTTGTAATACGCCTGCAGATTAACGCTAAAGGAAAAAGTTTCTATTTTTTTTTCACCTGATGACTCCGATTTTTTTAGTGCAGGATCCTCATCTTTTTCCTGTGGAATATTCACATTGATGCTTTCAATGCTCATGATGGGAACCGAATTTTGTCGATAGAAATCCTCACGTTTGAGTGACCCGGAAATTTCTACCTGTTTCATAAATCGAGAAAAATTTTCCTGATCAGCTTCAATGCTCATTCGAAATGGGACAACAAAATAGCCCCCTTCTTTCTTTGGTTCCGTAAAGGCAATGTTTTCCATGGACATAGGGTGTGTTTCCGAGTTTGTATAGAGTGCAAAATCTTCCAAAAATTCGGCGATTTCATCTGTTGGATCAGAAGTAGGAAGCGCTCTCTCGAGAATGGGCTTCAAATCCTTAATATCTTCATTGAATTTCTTTTCCTTTTCCGCGAGTTCAGTTTTTATATCATCTGCTCCTGTCTTTTTTTCTTTTATCTTTGCATCTATTTGTTGAATTTCAATTTTATCTTTTTGTGCTTCCGTGTATTTTGGATACGAGTGAAAAAATATTGTTCCCGCGACTGTGACAGTACCGATTGTCATAAGAATTATAAAATTCTGGCGAATTGATTTGAGTTTGTGAAGAATTTCTTCGAATTGTTTTTTTTGACTGGGGAGCATGGGGGAAATTTTAAATTGTAAATTATAAATTTTAAATTATTCTGGTTTTTTATTTGGGTCAGATTCAGGAGGCGCTGCTTTAAGAGTGAGCTCCGAATCTGATGTGTACTTCAGACTAAAGAAAAATGGCGCACACGACAACGCTGCGGATATTTTACTTTTCTCAGCACATGATCTTTTGGAAAATTGGCGAAGTTCTACTCCGCCAAAATTAGGATGCTCGTTGAGAGCATTTTTCAGCTTAATGAGGGCCTCAAAACTTTTTCCCGTTGGCGCCCGCACTTCTCCTGAAATTTTTAATGTTTGTGTAGCGGTGTCTCCTGAATATGATTGGTAAGTAACGTAACGCCCTACAGAATTCCCTTCAAATGTTGTGTCGGTGAGAGTAAGTATTTTTTCAAAAACACGATTCCAATGAATTCTTTTTTGTGCAATTTCCGCAAGCACCTCATTATTCTGAATTCCATTAACTTTTTGGTCGAGTGTGGCCATTTCACTATTCGCCTTTGCAATATCGGCTTCAATACGGGTGAGTTCTTCCGTTTTATTTTTAAGAGTAAGTCCATAATTTTTCTCACCAAGAAGTCCCGAAAGGAATCCTTCTGTGCTCAAAAAAAGCCCACTAAAAAGGAAGGAGGTGATGGGGAGAAGAATACTTATCCCCGCAAAAATTTTTGCAATTTGCAACATGTTTTCCCCTTTTTTTTCTTTCACTTGTTCATCAAGAAGCACTTTTTCTGCTTCTTTTTTACTCTGGAGATCTAAAATTCTTCGTTCGTGTGATTTGAGTTTTCCTTCTTTTTGGTTCTCCATTTCTTCTGGTGATGCGACTTCTGAGGGGGGCACCTTTACATCCGGAACTGCCTCAGTTCCATGACTTTGTGCGATTATGTTTTCAATAAGCTCTGATCCTCCTGTGACTTCGGTGGATGATTTATTTTCCGAGAAAATCTTTGTAAACATATTTCCTTTCTCTTCATGACTTTTTTTTGTTTGCTCAAGAGATGTGCTTACGGCATTGATCTTTTGTTTCATGAATGTCACCCCTTTTCCAAAAAATTTCGTGATTTTTTGAAGTCCACTCTCCCCATCTGGTCTCTGTTTGGCGATGGAAACAGACGGAAGTGCAAACTTTACTCCCGGAATAATTTCATCATCGTCATCTTGAAGAATCTTTGGAATGGCTGTGGATTCATGAGTATGCTCTATATCCGCCTGAGTAATTTGTGAATTCTCCATGTGTTTTATTTTTTCTTCGCTTGAAGCTACGAGTTGTTCAAGATTCGGTGCACCTGAAGATTCGGGAGTTTTTTCTGTTCCTTCAGCCGAAGATGGAATTTTTTCCTGAGAAGAATCGTCCATGTGTATGTATTTAATATGTTTCCTTGTATTGTACCGCAAAAACACGAAAAAAACAAGGCGCCCATCTGCTTTAGGAAGTCTACGCTAAATGTTCTCTCAGAATATTAAGCCCAATGCCGATGAGGATAAGTCCTCCAAAAAATTCTGCTCGTTTTCCGAAAAGAAATCCTACTTTTTTCCCAAGAAAAATTCCTACAAGTGAAAAAATGAATGAAATTATTCCAGCGAAAATGGAAAGGAGGAGAATATTTTGGCGAAGCAGTGCAAAACTAAGTCCAATTGCGAGAGCGTCAATACTGACACTTGTTCCGAGAAGAATGAGAAGGGGAATTTCCAGAGAAAATTTTTGTTTGGCATCGGCGTGAAAAGATTCTCGTATCATTTTGATTCCGACAAAAAATAGGAGGAAAAAAGCGATCCAGTGATCAAAGGTGTTGATAAGCTCATACATCGACACTCCCAAAATCCACCCAATCCATGGGAAGACACACTGTCCTCCTCCAAAAATAAGAGCGAGAATAACGGCGTTTTTCAGGGGAAACTTTTTTTGAGCTGCTCCAATCGTCAAAGAAACCGTGAAGGAATCCATGGCAAGGGCGATGGATATAAGAAGAAGTGAAATAATATCTGAGAGAGACATGCATTTCAGATAAGACACATAATATCAATCCTCGAGAGCGTAGTCCTTTTCTGAATTCTCAATTCAATTTTGCCCTTCTCCGCATGAAGCTACGAAGGGCAGCACTTCGCTAAACTTCTCGCTTTCGGCGTGCCAGCCGAAGTCCGCTAAAGCGGACGAAGGCTGGTGCCGTGGGAGAGACTCGAACTCTCACGGGTTGCCCCACCGGCTTCTAAGGCCGGCGTGTCTGCCAATTCCACCACCACGGCACAAAAAGATCAGGCGAATGATAGCGAAGATATGAGGCGGGGGCAATTGAATGTAACTCACTTTTCCTGATTCGAAATTGTGGATCAGGCAATAATTTGCTGGAGAAAATATCAGGCATAGATTTTAGAGATACGGAAGAGGAAGAATCTTTTATCGGTAACACCACGAACAAGGGCACGGAATCCTTTGATTTTGGCATTGAATGATTCTGCAGAAGCGTT
>JACRHZ010000047.1 GCA_016220175.1 Candidatus Peregrinibacteria bacterium | reverse complement strand
TGCTTTTTCATATTCCATTGGCGTGAAAATGTCTTCTATATACAGTGATAGGCTGATTGCAATTTGTGAGAGAAAAAGTGATGCCGCAATCAAAATTAATCCTAAAAAGAGAATGATATTGGTGTTACCCCATAAAATTGCACTAAATAAGATCATCACACCGCAAATGATCGATGTAATGAGACTGAGTTCTACTTTTAATCTCTGAATAAAAGTACTGTAAATCAGTGTGCCACAGATGATTAATCCTGCATGTGCTAAATACAGTAGCGGTAAATTTGTAATGCCAAAGGTACTTACAACAATGGCTGTGATGATCGTCCATCCAATCAAAAAACCAATTCGTGTCAGAAAGGTGAGTAGCCATCCAAATAAAATGCGTGGCCACGTTTTTTGAAACGTCGTTTCTGTATGAAAATCAAAGAGATTCATAAGGGTATTTAAGCTGTTTTATCAACAATTATGGTGTTTGCCCTTGTTTGTAGACAGCATTTTTATTTTTCATTTATTATACCATATTTTTTCTCGAGAAACAATCTGCTAGAGAGTGTTGAATTAATGGGCTTGCATAAAAAACAAAAAATGATCGCGGAGCGATCACGTTTTGTGGCAAAATATATTTAATTTCAAATAATTTAACCAGCTAAATGTTATGCCAAAACATTTTAAAAAGACAGGGGAAAATTTATTTTGCCAGGATTTTGTGATTGAAGGAGCTTTGGCGCACTCCAATCAATTCCTCAAAAAACTTGATGGAGAAGTCGATTTTGAGCAGCTCTGGCATGAAAAGCTACTCCAGACATATAAGGGTGGGGCAGAAATTGGACAACCACCATATCGTCCGGCCCAGGTTTTAAAAATGCTTTTTTTGGCCTATCTTTTTGGAACATCCGAACGTGAGATCGAACGGATCATTAACGACAGTATTTCAATGAAAGCATTTTTGCATATTTCATTGGATGAAGCAGCGCCTGACCACAGTACGCTCACAAAGTTCAAGAATCGCATTCTTGATTTTGATGAACGGAATGCAACGAATATTCTCAAGGCGTTTTTTGATGAAATCATCGTTCTAGCCCAAATCAAAGGTGTTGATCTTGGGTTTACTCAAAGCATTGATTCAACACACACAATTGCCAATGTGAACAATGCGAAAGAAAGAGAACGGACAAAAAAGATTTCAGAAGGAGGAAAAGGTCAAAAGCCACGTGATCCTGATGCAAAATATGGAGTCAAAAAAACAAAGAAAGTGAAAACAGCCAAAGGAGAATTGGTGGAGATTACCGAAGGATATGTGGGGTACAAATCACATCTTTCAGTCAGTGCTCTGCAAAATCTGATTACCTCATATCTCGTGACCACCATGGCAGTTTATGATGGCCATTTTTTTGAACCACTGATGAAAGATGATCTACGAAAAGGAGTTGCAAAAAGAGGAAAAACAACCTATACGGCAGACCGTGGTTACGACGATGGAGAGAATCATGTATGGCTGGAAACGGAAAAACTCAAAGACAGCATTTGTTTAAAAGGAGTGAAGAAGGATAAAAAACCAATTGCAAAGTGGACAAAATATACGACTCAAGAAGAATTTGATGCTGGAAGAAAGAAGCGTTTTACCGTGGAGAGAGTAAATGGGAGTGTGAAAAAAGACCATGGACTTGGTCGCGCGCGGTATATTGGAATAAGGAAAATGGCATTGCAAACAGGTTTAACGGCACTGGCACATAACCTCAAGACTCTGGTGAAACTGTGGACCGGAGTACCGCTTCGCGGTTCACTCGTTCACGTTTCTTGAGGGTGAAACTGTGCCCCAAATAACCAAAACCGCATGAAAACAGCCTAAAATTCAGCTCAAAATTTCCGTCAAAACCATGGATTTTGAAAAAAAATCACAACGGAAATAAAATTCACCTTAAAAATTTCTTAATTCAACGCTCTCAAAAGCGGGCACTGTTGCAAAAAGTGGAGGCTGGCTACTTGAAATTTCTAAGAAAGAACAGTATTTTTAAGATTTTATTGAGGCTTTGCTCTGATTTAACACCTCTGAATGTCTTTAAACGCTGCTCAATTTGCC
>JACRHZ010000046.1 GCA_016220175.1 Candidatus Peregrinibacteria bacterium | reverse complement strand
TGCTTTCCTTTTTGTAATATTTTCTGTATTTGTATTTTTTCCTTTTGAGAAAGATGAACGATATATTTTTTCATGCGTATCAAGAAAAATATCGTCCCAAGTATATCACACGAAATTATTTATTGGAAATAATACTAGTTTTTTCTTGAAGAATTCCATAATTTTTTGAAATAGATGAATAATTCATTTAAATACGAAGTTTTTTTGTTTATCTCAGCCTCCTCTCAATTTCCCTTTCCACAAATACTCGATCTCTTGCAAATTTCAGGCGTGAAAGTTGGCGATACGCTTCCGCGGCGTCATCGTCTTTTCCAGATCGATCATAAATCGTTTTCATCACGAATCCGCGAGAAGTCGTATTATCGATATTCAGCTTAATGTACGCGTGATAATTGGCGATATTAATGAGATCTTGCTGTGAAAATATCGGTTGGAATTCTTTTTCCATTGTCTCTGCATCTTGTGCGCCAATTTTAAAACACATCATGGTTCCCACATTTCCAAATACCGCATCACGAATCGAAGTGTCTTCATGAGTTCCTTTTCCGCCACTATCCATTTTCGTGATCTGCGAAATATACTGATGTGCAACCACAAGCCCGAGGCGATATTTTCTCGCTTCTGAAAGGATCGATGTAAACGATTCCGTTACGAAGTTTTGAAACTCGTCCACATACAAATAGAATGGCTTTCGTTCCGATTCATCCATATCAACACGGCTCATCGCCGCCATTTGAATTTTGGACACCATAATCATTCCGAGGAGCTTCGCATTGAGGTCTCCCAGTTTTCCTTTGGAAAGATTTACGAGAAGAATTTTTCCTTCATCCATGACTTTTCGGAAATCAAATCCAGATTTTTGTTGCGCAATAATATTTCTGATCTGGCGGTTCGTCACGAATGGACCGAATTTTGAAGAGAAGTAAGGAATCATTTCTTCTTTTTCGCGTTGTCCTGTTTTTGCCATTTCCTTCTCCCAAAACGCCTTGACGGTGGGATTTTTCACCTTTTCCACCTTGAGCTTTTCATATGCTGAATCCGTAAAAAGTCGCGGAAGATCGATTAATGTCGCGCCTTCCTCCGGATCCGACATGAGCGTCAGAACTCCGTTTCGAAAGTAATGTTGAAGCCGTGGTCCCATGATTTCCTCTCCGAAAAGTTTAATAAAAATCGAGAGGGTTTCTTGGGCAATAAATTCCTTTTGATCATCTCCTTCCGCTTCGAGAAGATTGAGTCCCATGGGACGCTCCAAATCTCCCGGATCGAAAAGAATAACGTCATCAGCGCGTTCACGTGGAATATATGGAAGTACTGCTTCTACCAAATCTCCGTGTGGATCCACAAGACACATCCCACTGCCATTTTGTAAATCCTGTCGAATCATTTGTTCGAGAATCGTTGATTTTCCCGTTCCCGATTTTCCAATGATGTAAAAGTGGCGCATCCGATCATCCATTTTTATTCGCACTTTGGTCTCTTTATTGCGATAATAGTTAATACCGAGAAGAAGTCCATCTTGTGGCATATTCGGAGGCGGAGGCGTGAGCTTAAAATCCTGCCATTTAATGCATGGAGAAGAGTTGTATCTGATGTTTGGAAAATGGAAAAAACTTCCGAGTTCCTCTGTTGAGAAAATAGTTCTCCAGTTTTTCGTGTGCCACCACCTTTTCAGGTTTATCCAAAATGGACGTGAAAAATTTCGGAAAATATAATCTCGAACCAATTTCTTTTTATTGTGAAAATACGTTTTTTCAAATCCATTGAGGTCAGGAGAAGTAAACTGATCAAATGCCGCAGAAACAGCGCTCCGAATTTGATCTGCACGTTCGGCTGTTTCTGCTGAGGCTACAACGCGGATAATGGTGTCGAATCCATACTTTGTCGCCTTTTCCTCAATTGCCTTTACTCGTTCCTGCATAACTGGTGTACTATATTGAGCCCTTCGTTCTTCTTCATTCGCAAACATTTTGTCATCAACTCCCTGAACAGCGACATGAAAAATATTTCCCAGCCAGTTTTTTGGATTAAAATGGGAAAAAAATCCTTTTTTTTCTCCTCCGCTGTACATTTCCCGTGCGAGGAGAATTCCTTTTTTGTGCCAATTGCTTTTCACAGGTCTTGAAACAATCTGAATGGCAGCTCCCTCATCATTCTCGATCTTGGAGAAAGAATTAATGATGTTATTCAAAGAATCGGTTTCGAGTCGATGTATGGTGCGAATAGGGAGAAGATATTTTTTTGAAAGACACATGTACCTTCCGCTGATTTTATAATTCTCGCGAAAAATATTTGGAGCGTCAGCTTTTTCGATAACAGCGTCTGGGTAATATGAGGAAATCTGCTTTTCCGCAACATCTACAAACGATGAAGGGACAGCCATATAAAAAAACACTTGGGAATTTATAACCGCATATTCGCACACGAAGTAATTCTGACCAAAGAGATAGCGCGCTTTCCACCGCGGAGAATAGAGCGCATTCATCGCCGCAAAAAGTTGGGTCATGACACCTGCAATTTTTGTGTAATCTTTGGAAGATCCGAATTCTTCTCCCACAATTTCCCGATCTTCTTTTGAGTCTCTTTTGGGGATGAGCACTTGGAGGAAGACGAGATCAAGAGCTCTCCTCCTATATGCGCGCAAGCGAATAATTGCGAGAATGAGAGCGAGGAGAGAAATTCCTCCGCCGATGACAAGTAGTGTGCTTAGAATTGCATTTCCCATACGGCGAAAATATTCCCATACTTTCGAGGAAAAATGAACAGAATTTCACGAAGAAATCGTATCAGTCGTGATTGCCTTCCCACAGAACCCGAAATAAATCTTCTTTTTCTGAAAAAACTCCTCGTTTTGGATTCTGCTGTTTCCCGGTAAATTCCACCGGCGCATTTTCGCAAATGACAAAAGGAATTGATTCATCGGCATTTCCCATGATGAGTTCTGCAGCGGAAGCGAGATTATCCGCAATGGATTCCTGCGTTACTTCCAAAGTGTTCTCGAAGAGGTCTTTTTTCCCTCGCATATCACGAACTCCTTCAAAACCGCTCCAAGCGAGTGCAACGCCGGTAGTTCCTGTTCGGAGTGGCGTGCACCTTGAATCTATAATAACTACACCAATTTCATGAAGCTTGAATTTCGACTTTAGTTTTGATCGAAATTCATCAGCAAATTTCTGAACATTTTCTGGCCAGAGAATGAGTTCTCCCTTCTCGGCATTCGACGCATCAATTCCTGCATTCGCAATGAGAATCCCATTCTTTAAACTCAGAAAAATATTTGAAAATGCTGTTCTCCAATATTTCTCCGATTCTTTTTTTACCCAATTTTCCATTTCTGATTTTTCTGCTCTTACCACTCTGTTTTGTGACAACGAAACTACTTTTGAAGCAATGATAACCACACTTTTTTCTCCAATTTTCTGATGGGATTTTTCGAATTCTTGAGAAAAAAAAGAAAAGAGATCCTCCCCATTGTGGAAAATTGATGTTTTGAGACCAGAAAAAAACATTTTTCATTTATAATTTTGAATTTTTCATCACTTACTCGCTTTTTCCTTATACTTTTCCATTTGATGTTTCAGTTTTTCTTCACAAACATCAATTGCCGCTTCTACGGTTTGCGCAAAACTTTCCGCATGGAGAGTTGATTTCGGCACAAAAACATTCACGATACAATGCATGTGCTTCGTTTTATCCTCGGTTTTTTCTTCATTCACATCTACTTGGATACGACTCGACTCATCACCCGCGCGCCTCGAAAAATGAAGAATTTTTTCTGCTTTTTTTTGGAGATATTCTTTTTGGTTTTCGGTCAGAGAAAGATTTCGAGAATGGAGCTGTACTGTCATAGGAGAATAAGAAAATATAAAGTGGTCACGCTAATTCTCTAATTCTTTTTCGTCTCTTTCAAGTGCATTATGAGAAAAATGCGGGAAAATCTACAAAACAGTAATAATAATTTTTTTGGATATCTCATTTCCCCCAGAACTCAGCTTTGCTTTTGCCCATATTTCATATTTTCCAGGTTTTTCGGTAAATGTTGCAGAGAATGTATATGATGAAGGGATTGCTGCTCCTGCAAAAGACTGCAGAACTTCCTGTCTTCCTCCTTCTCTGCGCGCCCAAATTTCTAGCGCTTCTAAACTTTTCGCTTGCTCTGGAGTGATGCCGGCAGACACTGAAATAGGCACATGCGCCTCAGCTCCATTCTCAGGGGAAAGAATTCCAAAAGTGGAATTTTGAGAGGAAGGAAGTATGGAAAAATGGACAGTCTGTTCCGCAATATTTCCGCTCGTATCGAATGCTTTTGCGGCAAGGACATGATTTTCAGAAACGTTTGGAGCGTTCCACTGCACCACGAAAGGAAGTGATTCTACGGTTTCAAGTTTTTTCCCATCAAGAGAGAAAATCACTTTTTTTACTGCAGAACGCGCATCAACCGCAGAAACTCGAAATGTATAAACTCCTCCTCCCGAAATTTGTTCATTGTCTGTGGGGAAGAGAAATGAAAGAGTTGGGGGCGCGTCATCAGTCCCAATTTTGACGCTTATTTCGCTCTGATCTTCGTAATAGAGCTGATCAAATGCTCGCACGGTAAGAGTATGAGAAGATCCTTTTTCTGGATTTCCGATATCAAGAGATGTATACCACGGTGAGCGAATGAGTGTCTTTTTTTCTTCGCCATCCCAGAGAAACACCACTTTTTTGAGTCCGTTTGGAGCTGCAATTTCGGGGAGAACATCAATTGTCGGCGGCGTAATAAGTCCATAATTGATTGGGCTCACAATGGAAACGCTTGGTTTTTTTTGCGCTGTTTCTGGAGAGTGGACGTCATCGGATTCTGTGGGGATCGAGGTAAGAAAATCATCAGCTCCAAGCGAAGCAATAAATACGTTTCCATTTTCAGAAAGCCATTTTTGAAGGCCATCTTCCCATGCTGGATATTTTTCAGGATCGCTTTCATGGAAATTCAGCATCGCTCTTTTTTGGATTGCTGATGTTGGAGTTTGGTCTGTAGGAAGTTTTCCGCTAACCCGATCAATATCAACAAATTTGATAAGGTCTCCGCTTTCTGTTGGAGCATTTTTTGAATTAAACACTTCGGTAATAATAAATTTTTCTGGGGTATTTGGCGAAGGGAGTTTTCCGGAAAATTTATCAACAGCAATAGTTTTAATTCCTGGAGGGCGTGTAAAGTCCTCTACAGCTTTTCCTTCGAGAGCTGCTTCCATGAATTCTTTCCATAATCTCGCGGCATTACTATATCCATCTGCAGCATTGTTCAAAATTGCGCCTCTGTTATTTCCCGCCCACACCACGGTGGCGAGATCTGGAGTATATCCAATTGTCCAGAGATCATTCGGATATTTTTTGCCAGTTTTTGAATCAACTGCATTCGAAGTTCCTGTTTTAATAGCATTTTTTCTTCCCGGAAGTTGAAGCCGATTATTCCATCCTTCACCGCGAGCATTTGGGTCTGAAAGAATATTGGTAACGAGATAAGCGTCTTCTTCATCGAGTATTTGCTCATATTCCATATTTTCTCTTTCGCGATAATCCAGAAGTACGGTTCCTTCCTTGTCTTCAACCCATAATACGGGAATAAGGGAAATTTTTTTCCCATTATTGGCAAAGACGGTATATGCCTGAAGCATATCAATCGGACGAACTTCTGCGGTTCCAATAGCAATGGAAGCTCCATAAAAATCAGCATTGTACGGAAGATTAAAACCAATTTTTTGAGCAAGGTCATATACTCCAGTTCCAGCGATGATTCCAGCTTTTAGGGCCGGAATGTTCAAGGAATTTCCGAGGGCTTTTCTTACAGAAACTGGTCCTCGAAATGTGCCATCAAAATTTTGAGGAGGAACAGGACCCCAGAATTTTGTTTCCACATCAAAAAGAATAGTTGCTGGAGAAAGTCCTGCAAGAAAAGCTGCTCCGTATGTGATCGGTTTAAAAGATGATCCTGCTTGTCTCCGCTGTGTGAGAATGTTCACTTTTCCATCAAATGGCACTTCATTCAGCGTTTCCAAAAAATAATCTCTCGAGCCCACAATTGTTCGAATATATCCGGTTTTCGGCTCTGCAGAAGCCATGGCAATATTAGTAACTCCAAACGAATCATTAAACTCTGCATTTTTTTGTGCAAGTTCTTCCGCTTTTTTTTGGAGTTCAATATCAAGAGTTGTATGGATTTTAAGTCCACCCTTCTCAATCAAATCTTTTGCAGTATTTTCTCCGAGGGTTTTCGCTAGTTCCGTTTCGAGAAAATCTCGCACATAAAACACAAAGTGAGGAGCAAGTATTTTTTCTTTATAAGCAGTGAATGTTACGAGAGGAAGCTCTTTTTTGGTGCTTTCGTATTCGAGCTCAGAAATAAATTTTTTCTCAAGCATTTGGTCGAGAATAGTATCCACTCTCCCTTTTATATATATATTTTCCCCATTTCCAATTTCAAAACTTTTTCCGAATAATCCATGGGAATAGAGAGGGAATTCTTCGGAATGAAGCGCGTAAAAATCTGATTCGCTTCGAATATTATTTTTTTCAAAGAAATCTTCTGGAACTGTGAGCGAAACTTCTCGATATTGACCGTACGGAGAATATCGGCTGGGAGCCTGAGGAAGAGCTGCAAGAACAACACTCTCTGCCATGGTGAGATCTTTTGCAGACTTTTCAAAATATGTGCGAGCGGCTTGTTCTATTCCGTATGCGTTATTTCCAAAAGATATTTTATTGAGATACAGTTCCAAAATTTCATTTTTTGAAAATGCTCGTTCGATGCGAAATGAAAGATAAATTTCTCTCACTTTTCTGGTTATGGTTTGTTCCGGTGTGAGAAGTGTATTTTTTACGAGCTGTTGCGTGAGAGTTGATCCTCCTCCGCGGAATTCGCCGTTTGTGAGCAGATAATAAAAAGACCGAAAAATTCCCATAATATCGACACCGGGATGGGAATAAAAATCAGCATCTTCGGCAGCGAGTATCGCAGAAATCACGTCTGGAGATATTTCGTCGAGTTTCACATAGCTCCTGTTCTCATCGCCATGAAAATTATAGAGAATCGTTTTCCCTTCCGAATCATAAATGGTGCTTGTCTCGGCAAGTGTGAGATATTTCAGTTTTTCCGGATCAGGAATATCTTTGAGAATCCAAAAGAGGAAAATTCCCGCAGAGAGAAGACAAATAGAGAAAATTCCTACCGCGATCGAAACAAAAAATCGACGTCCTTTTTCATGAAAAGATTCTTTGATTTTTCGAAAATAACTCTTTTGTTCATGTTTTTTTACCGACTCAAACAGTGATTTTTTCTGGAATGGATTCATGGAAAGAGATTATTCGGTGTGAAGCTCACCTCTCTATAAGTCGGAGGAAGGGTATCATTTTTTGGAAAATGGGGGAAGAAGAGAGGAATGGAAAAACGTGGGATCAGGCAATAATTTGCTGGAGAAAATATCAGGCATAGATTTTAGAGATACGGAAGAGGAAGAATCTTTTATCGGTAACACCACGAACAAGGGCACGGAATCCTTTGATTTTGGCATTGAATGATTCTGCAGAAGCGTT
>JACRHZ010000045.1 GCA_016220175.1 Candidatus Peregrinibacteria bacterium | reverse complement strand
ATGTTCTGCTTTGAATAGTATGACTGCTCTCGGAATGCCAAAAAGTTACAAAATAGTATGAAAACCTTAGAAAAAGAAAATTGCTCTTTCCTGAGTCTCTATATTATGATTTGTGCAACAAAGCCATTAGGAATTAGGAATAAAGAACCTTTATGAGAATCTACTTCTGAGTTGCCTCTGAAAATCCATTCGTCCAGTCCGTAATTTTTCCGTCTAGTAATGGAACAGGGGATTTGGTGATACGAAGACTTTGGACGACGAGTATTCCACCTTGTTTTTTTACCGTTTCCTCAAGCATTTTGGCAGATTCAAGGTGGTATTCTTTTTCATATTTTGGATCTCCAAGTCCAATAATGGCAAATTTTTTCCCCGCGAGATTCGTATTTTTCAGTGTTTGAAGAAAAGGAACAAAATCCGGTTGCATGACTCCATGACCATATGTTGGCGCTGCAAGAATTGTCACATCATATTTTTCGAGATCCGAAATAACGCTTTTCTCTACACGTTCAATCTGAACTGCATGGGTTTTTTGTGTAAGAATATTTCCCACAAAATCAACAACGATTTCTGTATTTCCTCCCGTGGAACCAAAAATTATCAAAACTGATTTCATTCCAATTGCTAAAATCTTCCTTTATTGTAGCACAAAATGGAGAAATTCTGTAGGATTTTTGCGAAAAATCTTCATTATTATGAAACTTTCTTTTTCTCAAATATCATCCTTTCTTGAACAGTATTTTTGGATAGTATTTTTTCTCGGATTTCTCCTCGGCATTTTCTTTCCGGAATACGGAAAAAACGGCATATTTGTTCTCAATGGGATTCTTTTTGTAATTTTATTTTTAGTATTTTTTCGAATCGATACTTCGGAAGTTTTGCGTCAGGTCAAAAAGCCGATACTTCTCATTTACCTCACCATTCTCTTCCTTATTGTTTTTCCTGTCGCTGTATTCCTCATTTCGGAGAAATTTTTTCCGGATTTTGCTTTGGCACTTCTTCTTATTTCTGCAGTGCCTCCCGGAGTCTCGACACCGGTTCTCACAGACTTTGTAAAGGGAAATATTCCTTTGTCCTTAGCAATTCTTGTGATTCAGCATCTTGTGCTCCCATTCACTCTTCCTCCTCTTTTCTTTTTGCTTTCCGGTGTTCATGTGGAGATTCCTCTCATGGATATGTTTCAGAGGCTTGTAATCCTTATTTTTCTTCCGATCCTAGCAGCGGAAATATGTAAAAAAATTTTCCCGCCAATGTTTTCAAAAACAATCCGAACACATGGGAAAAGCATAAACATCATATTCCTCTTTTTTCTTTTTTATTTTGTTGCAGCTCCTTATTCAGAATATTTTTTCCGTGATTTCTCCGGAATTTGGAAACAACTTTTGCTCCTTTTTCCACTCTTTCTGATCTTTCATTGTTTTGGATATTTTTCGTATTTTTGGGGCAATTTCTCAGATAAAGTTACGGTTTCCATATCGAAAACATATATGAATAATGGTATTGCAATTGTTCTCGCGGCGAACTTTTTTCCACCAGAAGTTGTATTTTTCGCTGTCCTTTCTGAATTTCCTTGGATTCTTATGATGTTTCCATTTCGGTGGATAGTCGAACGAACAAAAGAAAAATTAAATAAAAATTAAACAAGATTCCGTTTTTTGAAAAAATCTTTCAAATCTTTTTGCATTTTTTTTCCCCCATGCTATGATCTCAACAATTTTCAAACACGCTTCTTCATAATGTCCCATGTGTGAAGAAGTTTTTTTCTCTTTTATCCCCATCCTATGTTCTCGCAAAATTCTTACTTTTCGCGGAAGATTTTTTTCGGAAGTCTGCTTTTGTTTTCCTTTCTTTTCGCGTTCTCTTTTTTGAATGCGGAAATCGTGTCTGCTGCAAGTCAAACTTCTGATGACGCTAGTATATATCGCCAGTTTCCAGATGAAGTTGGAAAAAGTGATAGCCTTCTCGATTTGGAATTTGGATGGGTATCTTGTCAAGATTCTGACGGAGGGATGAATCAGTTTGAAAGGGGGACGGTAAATGCGACATTACGCCTCGGAAGGCACAATAAAGATTTTGTCTTTCGAGATTATAATATTGGTCACAATAACCTCATTATTGAATTTTATTGTCGTGAAGAAAAACCAAAACGAAAAATTATTGCCTGTGAATTTGGTCGAGGAAATGGAGCATGTATTCAGCCAGTATCAACGGCCGATGTTGGCATTTCAAAAACTGCAGATCGTCAAAGTACGACTCTCGGAGCGGTCGTTACCTACACTCTTGATTATATAAATCTTGGTCCAAAAGCCACAACAGAAGTCCAAATATCTGATGCACTTGATGAACATCTCGGCAATATTCAATTTGTTTCTGTGCCAAGTGGAGTGAATTGTGCTTTGAGTGGAACAGGATTTGAATGTGCTGATGCAAATATATTTGGAGTGGGAGAAGTGCGACAAGTGGTATATACCGCCCAAGCCCTCGTGGCAGGCTCTGGGATGAATACAGTAGAAATCGTCTCAAATCTCGAAGATCCAGATGCAGCCAATAACACTGATGAAGTAATTGTTGAGATTGCAAACCCGCCATCTGCTGATGTCAGCATTCTTAAAACTGCTGATCATACCGATGCAACTCTTGGTGATGTAGTAACGTATACTCTCGAATATACAAATCTTGGAGCAAGCTCTACAACTGGAGTTCGAATTGTTGATGCGTTTGATGAACATTTGGGAAATATAATTTTTGTAGCAACTCCAAGTTCTGTGAGCTGTGTTATGGGAGTTGGATCTTTTGAGTGCACCGATGCTATTATATTCAGTGTTGGAGAAGTGCGACAAATTGTGTATACAGCGGAAGCAATTGTCGCAGGAAGCGGAATAAATGTTGTAGAAGTAAGTTCTGACCTCGAAGATCCCAATGGAGCAAATAATACTGATGATTTCATGGTGGTAATTCAAAATCCTCCAAGTGCTGACGTTGCAGTGACAAAAACTGCAGACCTTCAAAATGTTCTCGTGAATGGAGTGGTGACCTACACGGTGAGTTATGTAAATCTTGGTCCTGACTTTGCAACGGTACAACTTACAGATACTCTTGATGCCCATTTCGGAAATGTACAATTTGTGACTGTTCCAGCTGGAGTAAATTGTGTTCTGAGTGGAACTGGATTTGAATGTGCAGATGCAAATGAGTTTGGAGGAAACGAAGTGAGAGAGATCGTGTATACAGCAGAAGCCCTAGTTGTGGGAGTAGGAATGAATAGTATCGTGATTAGTTCAGATGTTTTTGATCCAGATCTCGGAAATAATGCACAAGATATTTCTGTGCAAGTTACAGAGCCAGAGCCAACTTCTATCACTTTTGCCATGAGTAATGATCCCGTAGAATTTATTCCCGGAACGACGGATGCCGTCTTTGGAACATTTTCCGTAATCAATAATTCTCGAGAACCAATTCATATTGCAGAAGAACATACGATGCTTAAGGTAAATTATGGAAGTTGCACCATTACCGATGCCTTTGATACCTTCGCCAATGTCGCGCTTGTAGATGTTCAAAGTGGAGAAACAGTTCTCGGACCAGTATATTTGTCATATATCAATGGAGCTCCGATCGCGGTATTTCCTCAAGGATTTGATATGCAAGTTGGCGCAACTTCCAATTTCAACATTACGGGAGTGGTAACCTCACTTGCAAATGTTGGATGCCAATTTACTTTTGAACTTCTCATGCCAGAAATGGAAATTCATGGTCTCACTTCTGGAACAATTTCCACCGGTGGACCTGCTGGAACCGGACCACATCAAATTTTACCGGTAGAAAATCCGGTTGGAGGAACAATTACGATTATTCCAGAAACATTCTCGCTTACTCAGATCAGCACTGCCGATCATTCATATACTGCAGGAACAAATGAAGCCCTTGTATGGAATGGAGTACTCACCTCAAATGTCTCTGAAGATCTTTCTTTGGGCGCTTTGACCTTCGAGAATGTTGAAACTGGTAATGCGGGAAAACTTTCTTTATGTCATCTTTTCCGTCGTGATGGAAATGAATCAGCATTCTTTGATCTCGGAGGAGTTTCACTTGATGCGAACAATCATTTTGTTTCCTCTGCGGAAGGATCTCAAATTCGTGCAAAAGCACATGTGGAATTAAGGGTTCTTTGCGATGTTTCAGCAGATGTTTCTGAGACAAATACCGTGCAGCTGAATCTTAATGCAGCAGAGAGTGCATTTGAGAATGCTGCTGGTGAAGTTCGTCATCTAAAAAATGATCCAACGACACGAGGATGGAAAAATTACCTGCATGAGTAAAATGTGATTGAGAATTGAAAGAAAGACCTGCTCTGAAAAGAGTAGGTCTTTTTCATTTGACGCGGAATCGCTAGCACTCTACAATAAAGAGTGCTAATATTATCACATATTATGAAAGCAGAAAAATTCACGCTTAAGCTTTCTGAAGCTCTTCAAGAAGCACAATCATCGGCAAATGTTTTGAGTCATGCCTTCGTTACGAATTATCATCTCCTCAAGGCATTTCTTGAACAAGAAAATGGAATTGTTCCACAAATTCTTCTCAAAATTGGAATAAAGCCGGATATTGTTTTGAATGCCGTACAGCAAAAAATAAACACGCTTCCAAAAACTGAAGGAGCGGAATTATCTTTTGAAAAAGAAGTACAAAAAGTTTTGCTCGAAGCAGAAAAAATTATGGCGAAAATGAAGGAAGAATTTCTTTCTGTTGATCATGTTTTTCTCGCAATGGCAACGGTGAAAGGCACTTCGATAAAAAATGAAATTTTCGATGCCTACGCTATTACCGCTGGAGAGATTGAAAAGGTCGTGAGTCTCCTCCGAGAAACTTCTTCAGTTCAGGGAAGAGAAGGAGGAGAGCATCAAGGAAAAGCTCTGGAGAAATATGGAATCAATCTTACGAAACTTGCCGCAGAAGGAAAAATTGATCCCGTCATCGGACGAGATGATGAAATTCGCCGAACGATTCAAATTCTTTCTCGTCGGACAAAAAATAATCCCGTTCTCATCGGAGATCCGGGAGTCGGAAAAACGGCGATTGTGGAAGGTCTTTCAAAAAAAATTATTGATCGCGATGTTCCCGATGCACTCATAAACAAGGAAATTATTTCTCTCGATATGGGAGCAATTCTAGCCGGAGCGATGTATCGTGGTGATTTTGAAAAGCGACTCAAAGAAGTGATCAAAGAAGTAGAGAAATCGAGTGGGCAGATTATTTTGTTTATTGATGAACTCCACACCATTGTCGGCGCCGGAAAAACGGAAGGCTCCCCTGATGCAGGGAATCTTCTCAAACCAGCTCTCGCTCGTGGTTCGCTTCACGCAATCGGCGCGACAACAATTAAGGAATATCGCCAGCATATAGAAAAAGATGCCGCGCTCGAACGAAGATTTCAGCCAGTTCTTGTTGATCAGCCGAGCGTCGAAGATACCATTGCCATTCTTCGTGGAATAAAAGAACGCTACGAAATGCACCATGGCATTCGTATTTCTGATCCCGCAATTATTGCGGCGGCAGAACTTTCCAATCGATATATTTCTGATCGCCAACTTCCCGATAAAGCTATTGATCTTATCGACGAGGCCGCATCCGCTCTCAAAATGGAACTCACGAGCGAACCTGTGGAACTCGAACGGAAAAAGAAAAAGCTCATCACTCTCGAAATTGAAAAAGAAGCACTGAAAAAAGAGAAAGATGCGGTGAGCAAAAAACGTTTTTCTGAAGTTCAGGAAGATATTGCGAATCTGAGAGAAGAGGTGAAAGCGTTTGAACTTACGTTTCGTCAGGAAAAGGGAAAACTCACAAATGTGGCGGCTCTTCGAGAAGAGTATGAAAAAGCGAAGTTTGAAGCTCAGAAAAGCGAAAGAGAATCGAATCTTCAAAGAGCTGCAGAACTGAGGTACGGTGTTCTCCCGGGACTCGAGAAAAAAATTCAAGCTGCAGAAAAGGAAATCGAAAAACTCCAAGAAAAAGGAAAATCATATCTTCGAGAAGTCGTTATTCCAGAAGATATTGCGGCAGTAATTTCCAAATGGACCGGAATTCCCGTCACCAAACTCGTGGAATCAGAAAAGCAAAAACTTCTTCGACTCGAAGAAGAATTGTCGAAGGCAGTCGTCAGCCAAAAAGACGCCATTCATTCCGTTGCAAATGCCATTCGTCGTTCGCGAGCTGGGCTTTCGGATGAACATAAACCCGTGGGATCATTTCTCTTTCTCGGACCAACGGGAGTCGGAAAAACTCAGCTTGCCAAAGCGCTCGCAACATTTTTGTTTAATGACGAACATGCGATGATTCGCATTGATATGTCGGAATACATGGAGAAATTTTCCATTCAACGTCTTATTGGTGCGCCTCCGGGATATGTCGGTTACGAAGAAGGAGGTCAGCTCACCGATGCGGTTCGAAGAAAACCATTTAGCGTCATTTTATTTGATGAAATTGAAAAAGCTCATCCAGATATATGGAATGTGCTTTTGCAGGTTTTGGATGATGGACGACTCACGGATTCAAAAGGACGAACGGTGGATTTCAAAAATACGATTATTATCATGACATCAAATATCGGCTCTCATCTGATTCTCGAAGAAAAGAGCGAAAAAGTTTCCGCAATTCTTCGCCAGCAAATAGTTGAAATTCTCCGAAAATCATTCCGCCCAGAATTTTTAAATCGTCTCAATGACATTGTGATTTTTGAAAAGTTGAACAAGAAAGATATTGCTCAAATTGTTGATCTTGAGCTCCAAAAAGTGGTGCACCGTTTGGCGCAGAAAGGGCTCAAAGTGGAGTTTGATCCAACAATTACCGAATATCTTCTCGCGACAGGGTTTGATCCGCAATTCGGCGCACGTTCTCTCAAACGAATTATTGAAAAAGAAGTCGTGGACGAACTCGCGAAGATTCTTCTCGAAGGGAAAATCGACACGGAGAAGGAGATGAAAGTGAAGGTGGAGAAGAGGAAGGTGGTGGTGGGGTAGGCTTTACTCATTTTTTTGCCTAAATTTTCTTCAGAATTTCTCTATAATTCATCCGATTTACAATAAATTAATGAATAAATCAACATATATCCTAAATGTTAGCAGTATTTCTCCTCACGGCGTAAGTTTAGAAGGAATAGGAAGAGGGTTAGTCTTAAGAAATGCTGGCGATAAATCTAGAGGTCAAGTAATACTGGAAATTAATAATAACCGTTATATGAGTTTAATTCTCGAAATGATTAGTATTTATCTTGATGTTGGGATTGTAGAAGTTGAACATATCATTAACAACGGCTCGTATACTGCATTTGAGGAAAGAGTTGTGGTTCATGAAAAAATAAAAACAGACATCAATGTAGAAGTTTTAAAGGATAAGAATATTCAAGCTGAAATAAAGAAAATCTTTGAAAAAATTATTTCGTTGAGAGAGTCTAGAAAGACAAGCGACATTAAGAAAATTTTTAAATTAGACAATTTGATTTCTACTTACCATAGAGCCCTTCTGTTACAATATAATTTTCCAGAAGAAAGCTATCTTAACCTTTTTAGAATACTAGATGCTTTGGGCAACAAAGAAACAGCCTTTTATTTCTCGGATGCAGTTTTGAGAAGAATGAGCAAAAGTTTTAGAAAAAAACATTACGATGAAATGCTAAAAAATGGATATTATAAAAATTTCCATTTGATTATTAGTGATAAAATTTTCAACAATCTTCTACGAAGCAAGAGGAAGGATAAAAAAATCCTTAATATACTCGGTATGCATAATAAAAATAAAATAGGTCGCTTATTTTTTGTCGCATTATATTCTTTGTATCAACACAGGAATCAGTATCTTCATGCAGGCTTTCGATTCCCGCCAAAGGTAAGAAAAAATCATACTTTCTCAAAGTATTTTGGAGATGATCACGATGTAAACATCTGCCATCCCATTATAAAATCTTCAAAAAAAGGCTCTACAAGAATCGAAATAAAAATGGTTGGATATTCCGATCTGTTTGAGAAGGCGATAAGAAGTCGAACTTTTAGAATTCTTCCGAAAAAAAGCAGGCGTAATTTATACCTCATGTTGCCAGCGTGGAACTTTCTCCAAGAGATGACAAAAGAGATCCTTCTAAATACGCTAAAAAGGATTCATTACCTAGAGTCTAAGAATTAACAGTGATAAGAGATAGGAGGTTTGGTTTTTGGAAAGTGAGGAGAAACTCTGAGACGGCTTCGATGAGTTTTTTGAAGGAAGTGAAGCAGTGATTGTGAGTTACTTCAAATCGTAACCAT
>JACRHZ010000044.1 GCA_016220175.1 Candidatus Peregrinibacteria bacterium | reverse complement strand
CAAAAAGGAGTTATCTGCCTGGCAAAAACAACGCAATCAAAGTCTATCAACAATTCAATGGAAATTCACAAAGCAAGATGCTGACCAAAAACTACAGAGACACTATACATGAAATTATTTATTGGAAATTATACTAGTTGAATAGTTATTTCATTTTGAATCACCACTGGCTCTTCTCCGGATTCCCTTCCATAAATCACTTCAATCCCTCCTAACATTATCTCCTCTGTCTTCCCATTTTTCCTCTGTACAACAAGCTTATCGCCATCAATCTTCACTTTATCTCCAGGAGAAAATTTATCGACATTAAAACTTTGAGCGGCAAGTTGTTTTAGCACTAAATATGCTTTTCTTCCTTGATCGGTTTTTTCATTCTTCAAGTCTCCGCCGAATCCTTGCAAAAGCGCTCCAAAAAGAAAATTATTTTTTGCCGAAACTTCCTGAAAACCTCCTTTCCAAGTAATTGCTTGCAATGTCTCATCATTTTCTAAAGCATTTTTTAACGTCGCCCTTTTATCATAAAATTCTGTTCGTATTCCCTTCCTATCATCATCAATCGTTTTTACCTCTGTAGTCCAATTCTTTCCTGTAACTTCTTCAAAAATCATCCTTTTTTCAAGGAATATTTTTTTCTCTTTGAGAAATTGCCGAAAATGAGAAGACCAATTGAATGACATAGATTTTTTGTGTGTTTTTGTATCGTGGCGTTATATTGACGGTAGAGACAAGGCAATGCCTTGTCTCTACAAAATTGATTATGGTTTCGGTTTTGGAGCTTCTTCTGTTTTCTCCTCTTTCTTCTCAAACCATTTCTGAATCTCAGCGAGTGCTTTATCATCGCCATATTTGTGTACTGTCGAATCCTCACCAATTTTTACTCCTTCTTCCATAAATGTCAGTGCATGCGTCGCATCTGACTGCCCATCTGCTCCAATGACAATTTCTATCCCGATTGCTTTCCCACGAGTTATTTCTCCTTTCATACTTTTTATCACATAATTTGTTGGAAGCTCTACATTTCCAAGCTTTAAGCCATTCACAATAAACTGCGCAACACGATTATTCATCTCTTGAGGCATTGTTTTCGAATAATCTGGAAAATTTATTTTTATGTTATCCTCCGCAAAACTCATGGTGTTTTTACCTCCTAAGCCAAATTCAAGTCGTGCGTCTTTTAAAGTTATCGTATCCATTTCTTTCTCTGTTCCTTCTGGAGGCTTTTTATACGGAATGTTATAAGAATTTATCAATTTGAGAAACAATCCTTTTCGAAATTCCAGAGGAACAATTGCCTTGATATTGAATGTTCCGCTCGGGAAATTTTTATAATTTTTTGGATCCTGCAAAACTTCTCCGAGCTTTATTTGCCCTGCTTCCTTTGCTTTTGATAAATCTGTTATTTCTGATCCTTTCCCGAGAACTTTCTTTATATCTTTTGCATCAGGAGTTTTTATAAAATCAAGAAGATTCTTTATATCCTCTTTGCTCGCTTTTTCTTTCTCCTCAGCCTTTTTTCTTGCCTCTTCTTTTACCGTTTTCCTTTCTTTAAAGATCTTCTCTGTGTTTTCGACACTGCCATCATCGCGAGTGGAAATGTTTTTACCGCTAAATTCCCCTGTTGCTTGAGCTGACGCTTCCGTCCCAACAAATTCCACTGTTTTTCCTGTGTTCGTATATCTATACACCGCGTTCCGTCCTTCAGTAATGAGAGAATTGCTGTTCTTATTTTTTCTCGCACTTTCTAAGGCTGAAGTTTCTATGTAACTCGCTCCTTCTGTATTGAACACGCTGATGTCGCCATCTCCATCGAGAACGATAAATCCATCCACTTTTCCTTCCTTCCCAAAAATAGGCTTAATGTCTTTGATCCCAGTTTTAAACTCAAATGTTAGTACTTCATCAAATGGATTTGTATAGAGGATTGTTCCGTTACTCGTATTGATGACGTATTTATCCTTCCCTTGCGCATCAATCCAGGTTTGTACCTCAGAAGGAATACTTTTTATATTCTTGACTTTTTGCAGCATATTGTTTCCATCAGCTTCTTTATTTACATCAGCAAAATTAAACTTTTGGAAAATATTCAGATACGCGTTGAAATACCCCGTAATATTCTCTGGAGTTATTCCATCTTTTTCGATATGTGGAGCAGGAGCGCTTGCCCGTATTCCTTCCATAACTTGCACTGCTCTTTGCTGTTCCGCTGGAGGCAAAGTATTATTTTGCAATCTTCCCGGATATGCTTCTTTAAAAACGCCAGAAATGGTCGTCATTGCTGCCATATCGATTTTTTGAATTGCCAACGAATAATTTGCTGTATTAATTTTTTTATTTTTATCAGTGAGATCAATAGTTTTATCCCCTATTTTAATTTTCTCTAATTGTTCCTTAATCTTTGCATCTGAGCCTTCTTCCACTTTTGCTTCAAATTGAGCGCTTGGTTTTGACGAATCTGGAGTTTCGCCATCAAAAATCCTCCTTTTTTCATACGAAAAGTTTTCAAAACTCCATTTCTGCCAACAGTGTAATTTTTGTATGTGTTTCATTGTTTTTGTTACGACTTCTCTTCAGAAATATCATCCAGTTTTTTTAGTAAATCTTCTTCATTTTTCTCTTCTGCTATTTCGAAGAGTGATTCCGCATTATGAAAGGTACCTCTTTCAAATTTTTGAAGTGTTTTTTTCGTGTTTTTTTGATACGTATGAAGTGTCTCTAAATCCCGTTGCACGACATCCGCTTTATTTTTTCCCATTTCCTCCATTTCTTTTTGAAGCATGGTAATAAGTTCCCCTTGTCCCTGCGGTGGAAGTGACATTGCGCGGGCAATAAAAATTTCTCTTTGCTGCTCTGAGAGCTTTGCCCTGAGAACAACAGATTGTTTAAGAAGTGCCTCTAATTCGGTATTATGGAGAGTAAACATCGGAGAAAAAAATTTTGCCCCGCATCAAGTGCGGGGTTAAATTAGAAATTATTCCGCCTCAGTCTCTTGCGAAGAATCACTTTTTGTATTGTCAGAAACGTCATTTTTCGGAAGTGTTGAATCTTCATTCTGCAAGAGAGACTTGATGAGAAATTCCTTTGGAATATCTTCTGGCTGAAGCGCATCGAGCGGAAGATAGAGAAGCGGATCCTGAACTTCACCGTCTTTCCATACTTCAAAATGAAGATGTGAGCCAGTAGTCATCACTCCGGCTCCTTTTGTTCCCAGAGCTCCGCCGCTTTTTCCGATAATATCGCCTGCTTGAACGAGATCTCCTTCTTTCACATCAAACTCTGAAAGATGTCCGTAAACCGTTGTGAGATTGTTTTTATGAATCAAAATGAGATAACTGTATCCAAAACCGTTGTCTGCGACTTCCAAAACATATCCCGCCGCAGGAGCACGAACGGAAGTTCCCTGAGGCGCACGAATATCAATCGCATTATGAACAACTCCAAAAGCATCTTTATATTTTTCATCATGAAAATATGCTGTTATTTTTTCCGGAGCAAGAGGCCATGCAAATGGCTTGTTCTCTTCATCTTCGGCGAGAAATACTTTCCCGATATCATAATTTACACTTCCCGATTCGAGATCATCGAGAACTTGGAGTTTTGATATTTTTGACTGATCTGATTTTTTTGCTGCCGCCAAAAGACTCAGTTTCTCCTCGATGTAATTGATATCATCTTTCGTTTCTGCGATACGCTGAGAGCTCTGCTCCATTTGTGATTTCGATTCCTTGAGAAGTGCCTGGAAACGCGATTCTTCACCTGATGTTTCTTCAACAAGTGTTTGCTGGGCATTTTGCTGTACCGCCACTCTTTTTCTTCCATCCTCAAGTTCAGCGTAAAGATTTTTGAGTTCTGTCCTCTGCTCTGAAAACAAATAATCAATTTCCTCAAGTTGTGACATCGCCTGTTCGAGATCATGAAAAATTCTCCTCGCAGTTACTTCAAGAGCGGAATAATTTTTTTCATCCCGAAGACTTTTGGTGAAAGAATCACTCGAAAGTAATATCCGAAGTCCGTTCTCACTCTCAGGAGAGAGGCTTTCTGACTCGGTTTGGAGGAGCCTGAAGTAGGAGAGAATAATGTCTTTTTGATATTCAGTTTCGACCACAACTTTTTCTTTCTCCTCCATCACTTTTTGAAGTGCAGATTCTTTTGCTGCAATTTGCTCTTGAATAGCGCGAACTTTTCGTTCAGCAACTTCCATCTGCTGATCCATGCTCTCAAGCTGTCCTTTGAGAGTGGTAAGTTTCTGTTTGAGTTCTTCGACAATTTTTTCATTTTCTTCCACTTCTTTCGATTTTTCTCCAAAAATAAGGAGATTTTGCTCTATTTCTTTCTTGAGCGCATCCATCCGATCTTTATTCTTTTGAATCCGATCGGAATACTGATCTTCAATTTGTCCGTGAAAAACTTCCCATTTATTCTGAATTGCTTGCAGATCCTGAGCGGAATTTTGAGGAGTATCCTTTGTTAATTCATCAGCAGCAAGCACAAAAAAACTGCTTCCCAAAGAGAAGAGCAGAAAAAACGTAGTCCCGAGCGAAAGAATTATCTTATGGATTTTTGCAGAAACCACTGGTGTATTTGGCAAAGATATTTATGTTTCCCATAAGTATACCTTTTTTCCCGATTTTTTTCAATAAAAACCTCTTGGGTTTTCTTAGACGTCTACTTTTTCTTTTTCCTTCTTCTTTCCTGCTTCTGCAGTAAGAAATACGGCTACAAATACGCCAATAATAAATACCCAGAGATATTTTTCCCATTCATCTCTGTCCACCATGGTGATAATATCCTTCGTTCTGGATTCACCGGCAGCATCGGTAACGGTGAGTGAAACCGTCTGCTCACCAGATCTGTGGAAAATGTATTCAATTTGCCCCGAATTCATGCTGCTCCCATCTGGAAGAATCCACTTGTAGGATAACGACCTTCCTTCTGGATCATACGAAGGGGAAGCGTCAAAAAAGACTTTTTGTCCCTTTTTTGCAGTTTCTGAACTCGTGTGTACCACAACGACTGGTCCAGCATTGGCATCATTTGGATCAGCATTGTCTCCAAGTCCATCATGATCTGAATCTTTGTGCTCATTCGGATCAGTGGGAACTTCATCTTCACTATCAGAAAAACCATCATCATCAGTGTCAGAACGAAGTGAATCGGTTCCCGCGAGAAGTTCTCTTTCATCCAAAAGACCATCATTATCATCGTCAGGATCGGTGTTGTCTCCTATTCCGTCGGCATCAGTATCTTTTGATTCTGAAGCGTCTTTGGGAAACGCATCACGTGTATCAGATATTCCATCTCCATCATCATCCGAATCATCTTCATCTGGAGTTCCATCTTTATCGGTATCAAATGTTTTTGAAGCATCAAGAGGAAAATCATCTTTGGCATCGTTCACTTTGTCGCCATCAGTGTCATATTTTTTCGGATCGGTTCCGAGTGTTTTTTCCACATCATTCGAAAGTTCATCTCCATCAAGATCATCATCAGCGTTATCGCCGATTCCATCTTGATCTGTATCAACCCATTCCGCAGCATTCAATGGAAAAGCATCTTCAATATCTGGAACATGATCGTTGTCATCATCCGAATCCGCATTATTTCCAGCGCCATCACCATCAGTATCTGTCCATTCCGAAGCGTTCAGCGGAAATGTATCTTCCGCATCATTTACTCCGTCATTGTCATCATCAATGTCTTTCAGGTCACCGGTGCCATCTTTATCAAAATCATTATCGATAAAAATAGTTCTGGCAACTTTGTTATTATCGGGATTATCACTCGCTTCATCCCATGGAATAATGCGTGCAGCAATCTCGTGATCGCCAGAAACGGAAGGGGTAAATTCTGTAAAAAGCATATCGTCGCGTTCTCCTACAACTGCAACGGTTTGGTCGCCTCCAATAAATTTCTCTTCCTTTCCATCAAAAAATCGGACTATTCCGCGGAGGTCTTCTTTTGAAAAATTATGAATCGAAAAATAAATCTTCATCGGCTTGCCGACCAGTGGTTCTTCTGTTTCAAATGTGAGAGATTCGGGGAAAACCCCAAGATCTGCAGCAGCGATGCTGGGGAAACAGAGGAGGAAAAAGGCAAGAGGCCAAAAGCGTGAGATTTGCATTTCGTGAAGAGAAAAATCTTATTTCAGCATCGCCCTCGTCCCTGGTCTCATCACATTGCTTCCCAAAATGGAAGAAATGCTCTGAATAGGAGCGAAGGATTTTATTTTCATAAGAAATTCTTCAAACGGTGAAAGAGGAATTTCATAAAGAACAGGCTGAATGTTCGATATCGCTGTTTCTTTTTGGATTTTTTCTAATGCCTCCGCAAAAGAGAGAACGGTATCGTCGACCAAGCCATTTTCTTTTGCCTGAAGGCCAGAGTAAATACGACCATCCGCTAGTTTTTTTACATCTTCAAATTTCATTTTTCGACCTTCCGCGACAATGCCGACGAAATCATTGTAGGTTTCTTGTAGGAGTTCTTGAAAAATACCCTCCTCTTCCTCGGTAATATCGCGAAATGGATTTCCCATATCTTTAAATTTTCCAGTGGTGAGATACTTCATATTCACTCCTATTTTTTCGGAAAGATTTTTAATTTGGGGAAGGGAAATGATCACTCCAATATTTCCCGTAAATGTTGCTGGATGCGCATAAATTTTTGTGCAAACGCTCGCAATATAATATCCACCGCTCGTCGCACTGCCCTCAAGAAGAGCGAAAACTGGTTTTGATTTCTCTACTTTTTGTATCATTCGTGCAATTTTATCCGCGGCGAGAGCAGTTCCTCCCGGAGTATCAATTCGAAGAAGAATTGCAGAAACATCTTCATCATTCAGAGCTTTATTTAAAAGGAAAATAACGTCATCAGTAATAATTTCGTACGTGGAAGAATACGTGTCTGTCGGCACATCCACAATCTCACCATTGAGCGGAATCACGGCAATCTCTTCCGCATCTGGATTTTTTTCTTCTTCGGAAAAATATGCGTCAAAATACGTCTTTTTTAGATTCTGATCACCCTTTTCATACTCTGCCGCTGTAAACAAACTCGAAAAAAGACCGAGGAAAAAGAGGATTTTCACTCCCGTCCATATTCCGGAAAAGATTTTTTCAGAAAGTGTTTTTTCGAGAATAATACGAACTTTTCCGTCGCGTGATGATTCGAGTGACTGAGAAAAAGCTTTTTGAGATTCGTCCATTTTTTAGAAAAAAAGTGCGTGACCACTATACCGGAAACTGAGAAAAATAAAAAAAATCTTATTCTTCACTTAGCAATGGGTCCATGACTTGGGATAACACGCAAATTTCTCAAAGAAAATTTTGAAGTATAGGGTTGGGAAATATAAAATTTGCAAGTAGTCACACTCAGAAATCGGCACACTCTTCGAGAAAGTATTTTGTGAGCGCCCTCCTCTCCCCCCGTCACTCCGACCGCAGAAACTAAAGTTCAGGAGAGATTTTGCAGAAAGGAGAAGTTCTCCAAATGGAGGAGTCTCTTTTTACCAATTTCTGTACACTGAATTCAGTGTCCTTTTCTGGTCACAAGAGATGTCTCCAGAAAAACTCACCCCCATTTTTTCTTAGTATATTCTGATGCTTCGCGTCTGCAGTCGACATGACGAGAGAGAGAAGAAAACTAGATTTTTTTGAGGGAATGATTGAAGACGTAAAAACCACACTCCATTTGAGAAATTTGCGTGTGATCCTTTTAATTCGTAATTAACTTTACCACCTCACCTGTCCTTCCCCTTTCACCATCCATTTCGTTGAAGTCAGCGCTTCGAGCGCAAACGGACCGCGAGCGTGAAGTTTTTGCGTGGAAATTCCAATTTCAGCGCCAAGACCGAATTCAGCGCCATCGGAAAAGCACGTGGAAACATTGTGATACACACACGCGGCATCAACTTCATCCAGAAATCTTTTCGCATTTTCAGCATTCATCGTAACAATACTTTCCGAATGTCCGAGAGAATGTTCACGAATATGAAGAAGCGCTTCATCGAGATCTGAAACTACTCGAATGCTCATTTTATAGTCGAGCCATTCCGTATCATAACTCTCAGAATCGACTTTTTGCAGCGGCTCATATTTGAGATTTTTGAGAACTTCAAAACTCTTTTTATCAGCAAAAATTTCAATTTCCGGATGCTTTCTCATCCGTACACTTTCGTGAAAAGCTTCTGTAAATTTTTTCAAAAATTTCTCCGCAATTTTTTCATGAAGAAGAAGTGTGTCGAGAACATTGCAAACCGCGACTCGACGCACTTTTTCATTCACACAGATGTTGACCGCCATATCGAGATCAGCGAATTCGTCGACAAATGTATGGACGACACTCGCGCCAGTTGCGATGACGGGAATTCGAGAATTTTCCGTGACAAAATCTATGAGTCCTTTTCCTCCTCGAGGAATAAGGAGATCAATTTTTCCCTTCATCTTGAAAAGTTCTCCCATTTCTTCACGAGAAATACTCAGAAGTTGAATCGCCTCGGAATATTTTAAAAGAGCATCTTTCATAATTTTTATGAGAGCGAGATTGGAATGCATCGCTTCCTTTCCGCCTTTGAGAAGAACTGCATTTCCGCTTTTGAGCGAAAGAACTGCCGCATCTACCGTCACATTTGGACGAGATTCGTAAATCATGCAAATAAGACCCATAGAAACTCTCACTTTTTGAATTTTCATTCCATTTGCATGAGTGTGTTCATACAGAACTTCTCCCACAAAATCTTTGAGTTCTGCGACTTTTTCCGTATCTCGAGCGATGCCTTCAATTCTTTCTTTGGTCAGCAGTAAGCGATCAATCATCGGTCCAAGATTTGCTTTTTCAGCTTCATGAATATCTTTTGCATTTTCCCGTTCGAGAAATTCAGAATTTTCTCGAAGCGCCATGGCGATTTTTCGAAGAAGTGTATTTTTTTCTTCAGCGGAAAGAATCGCCATTTTTCGCGATGCAATTTTTGCCTTATGTACTTGATCTCGAAAATCCATATTTCTTCTTCAAAAAGCCTTCCCATTATTCCTTTCTCACGGAAAAACTCAAGGAAAGATGAAAATCTATTTTTTGCTTTCAATTTTGTGGGGGTCACGCGTAGACGAGCACTCACAAAAAAAACGTAATAGATAATCGCGCGTTTCTAAGAACGATTCCCGCTCTAACCCCCTACTCCTTACTCGCTTTTTTCGCAGTAGTCTTCTTTGCTGGCGCTTTTTTTGGCGCTTCTTTTTTTGGAGCTGATTTCTTTGCTGATTCTTTTTTCACCTCTTTCTCCTCGACTTTTTCCATTTTCTCTTTTTTTACTGATTTTGCAGGAACATACGATTCACCTGCTATTTTTGTAATTCTTACCTCTGTATAATTTTGTCTGTGTCCTTGTGTCTTTTGATATCTCTTTTTTGCATGCATCTTGTACACTCGAATCTTTTCTCCTCTTCCGTGAGAAAGAATTTCTCCTTCAACAGTTGCATCCAAAAATGGCATCCCGATCTGCGTGCTTTTTCCATCAGAAAGAAGAAGAACTCTTGAGAACACGATTTTTTCATTTTCCTTTCCGGCGAGAGTCTCTACGTTGAGAACATTTCCGAGTTGTACGGTGTATTGTTTTCCTCCAGTTTCAATTACGGCGATCATATAAGCTTCGAAAAAGCCCGTGAATTCTAGCAATGCAAGGTGCTGACGTCAAGGAATTCCTTTTCCTTTTAGGACTTTCTCCCGCTGATAAGAACTACAAACTCCCCTTTTTTCTTTTCTGGAAATTTCTTCAGAATTTCGAGAAGCTCTGCAGCAGTTCCGCGAAGAAACTCCTCATAGATTTTTGTCAGTTCTCGAGCCAGAACTAACTGTTTTTTAGGAAAATTTTCGAACGCTTCCTCTAAAAATTTTTCGATTCGATGTGTCGATTCATAGAGAATGACCGTATGTTCAATCTGAACAATTTTTTTGATCAATGTTTGTCTTCCTTTTTTATGTGGCAAGAAGCCGAAAAATTCAAAATGATCTGTCGGAAGTCCACTTGCGGAAAGTGCTGGAATAAGCGCCGTTGCTCCCGGGATGGGAAGAATTTGAATTCCCTGCTCAAGCGCGGATAGAGCGAGTGCTGTTCCTGGATCAGAAATTCCGGGAGTTCCCGCATCTGAACACAGCGCAACATTTTCGCCAGACTGCAACATTTCCAAAATCTTTTCCGTTTTCATTCCTCCTGAAAAAGAGTGAAATGAAATGAGCGTTTTTCCAGAAATACCAAAATGTGAGAGAAGTTTTGCGGTATGGCGAGTGTCTTCACACGCAATCACCTCAGATTCTTTCAGAATTCGAAGCGCCCGAAGTGTTATATCTTCGAGATTTCCAATGGGAGTCGCGATGAGAAAGAGAGTTCCAGATGGCATATGCATAAAATAAATCAAGATCTATAATCTCATAATATTTCAGGGAATGTCATACGAAAATGGAATTAATAATTACGAAAAACGAAGAAATTCTGAGGTAGAGACGTTGCAATGCAACGTCTCTACGAGAAAATGAATTATTTTTTTCCGTAGAGACAAGGCAATGCCTTGTCTCTACCACATTTTTTCATTCGTAATTATCTCTACTTCCCCACCGCTCTCTTCAGCTCCGCAAGTGTCGTTTTTCCTTCGAGTACTGCCAAAATTCCTTCTTCCCACATGGTGCGAAATCCATTTTGAATAGCAATCTTTTCTATTTCTTTTGTAGACGAGTTTTCATAAATAGCGTCTTGCATTTCTTTGGAAATAATCAAAATTTCTGCAACCGCCATTTGTCCACGAAATCCAGTTTTGGAACACTCTTCACAACCTTTTCCCTCACGCATTTTGGAAGTAACAGGAGGAAGTTTTTCTTCCGGCTTTTTCATTTTTTTGAGCGTCTCAAATATTTCTTCTTTCTCAGAAGTGCTCATCTCTCGCTCCTTTCCGCAGTTTGGGCAAACTTTTCTTAGGAGACGTTGTGCAATAACCGCTCGAAGCGCCGGAGCAAGAATATAGTTTTTGACGCCCATATTTAAGAATCGAGGAATAGCGTCAATCGCGGAATTCGTATGAAGAGTTGAAAAGACAATATGTCCTGTGAGTGATGCCTGCACTGAAGTTTCCGCTGTTTCAAGATCTCGAATTTCTCCCACCATTACAATGTCTGGATCTTGACGCAAAATGGATCGAAGTCCACTGTTAAAAGTATAATTTTGCTCTTCATCAACTTGTGACTGAAGAATCCCCGGAAGATGATATTCTACTGGATCCTCGAGCGTAATAATCTTTTTTTCTGACGAATTTACTTTTTGAAGAAGGGAATACAGCGTTGTTGTTTTTCCGCTTCCTGTTGGTCCCGTTACGAGAATGAGTCCATTCCTCGCTTCGAGAACTTTTTCTAATTTCGTTTTCAAAAAATCGGAAAATCCTAACTCAGAAAGTTCGACAAGACCTTTTTTAGGATCTAAAAATCGGAGGACGACACTTTCTCCTCTCTTTGTGGGAAGAGTTGAAACACGAACATCAACATATCGATCATTTGTTTTGAAAAAATATTGTCCATCTTGAGGAACATTGCTTATATTTAATTTGAGTCTGGAGTTGTATTTTATCTGCTTAATGAGAGCATCAATGACGGAACTCCCGCTGGGGATTGAAAATAGGAGTGTGAGAATACCATCGACTCGTGCTCGAATTTCATACGTATTTGCTTGCGGTTCCAAATGGAGATCGGAAACTCCCATTCTGAGCACCGCTCTGTGGAGGACATTGAGCGCCTCATCACTTTTGAGTTTTGCGAGTACTTTGGGAAGATCTCCCAGAGATGCGATAACCGCTTCAATATTTCCCACATTTTCCTGACGCACATCAGCAATAACTTCCTTCTTTTTTTCTCTCTTCGTGGCATAAACATCTTGAACTTTTTTGAGACCTTCTCCAGAACAGAGATTCATATTTACCACGTAATTTTTTTCCTTGAGCTCATTTAGGACGCGTTTTGTTTCAAAATTTTCAGGATCCACGAGCGCCACTCTTAACTTTTGTCCTACTCGAAAGAATGGAATTATCTTTGCTTTCTGCGATTCTCCCTCGGGAATAATGTCGAGAAGATCAGGATTGATAGGAACAAGCGAAACATCAATATATGAGATTCCGAGTTCTCGCGCCTTCATTTGCACTTCCTTTTCCTTAAATTCCTGATTTATGTCCGAAATTGCCCCAGATATAACTGTTGCTTTTGAGTCAGATGAAGACATCACTTGATGTGTTATCGAAGCCTGAGCGCCGGAAGGTGGTTGTGGATCAGCCACGAGTTTTTATATTTTTGAAAAAAATACACGTATCTTCCCCCTATTATAGCAAATTTTATGCTGAGAAAGAAGACGTTTTCCGCAAAAAATAATATCACACTTTTTCTGATTCCAAGTGAAGGGGAGTTTTCGAACTTGTCGAATGATGTTGTGGCAATTAATTTAAAATTTAAAATCTAAAATTTCTCACTTACCGTTGCGGCGGATATCCTCCAGGTGGCGCTGGAGGATACTGCGGTGGATAACCTGCTGGCGGATATTGCTGTCCCTGAGGCGGTGGTGGTGGTTGATATCCTCCAAATTGTTGTCCTTGTCCCTGCGGAGGTGGCGGTGGCATGTATCCTCCTCCAAAAAATTGTCCCGATTGTTGCTGTTGACCAGACTGTCCATATTGCTGTCCTTGACCAGGAGGAGGTGGCGGCGGCGAATATCCTCCACCGTATGACTGCTGTCCGAGTTGTTGTCCTCCCATCTGAGGACCATATCCACTTGGGGAAAATTGTGGAGCTCCCGGAGGTGGATATCCTCCAAATTGTGGTGCTTGCTGTCCTGGAGCGCCATATGGAGCTCCAGGCGGATAATATCCCGTTTGATATTGCGGCATTTGCGGAGGATATTGCGAAGGAGGTGGTGGCGAAGTTGCCGGTCTTTTTGGAGCTTGCGGAATGAGATCTGGTGGTGGATTTGGATCCAGAATATTCCCGAGTGGAGATCCTTTTTGTTCGACTTTTTGCGGAGGTTTCTTTTCCTCTTTTGGCACATCTTTCTTTTCGAAAATTGGTACCATCTGTACTGGTTTTATCTGTTGTGGTTTCACCATAATTTCTGCTGGTTTTTCTGTTTTTTGTTCATCTTTTTGAGGGATTGGTGTTATCGATGTTTTTTGAGAAGCTAGTGGTATCGTTTTTGGAGCTGGTTTTTGTCCATTTTGTGGAACCGGTGATGCTTTTTTTTGCGAAGTTTGCGGTGGACTACCTACAGGTTTCCCATTTTCTTTCTTTTTTTGCTTTTGAGAATTGTCAATTTTTACTTCACTTTGTATTTGAGAAACCTCTTTTTTTAATGGAGAAGCTGGAGATTTTGGTATTTCTCTTGAAACCGATTGCAGAGGTTTCGGAGACACTTCAAAAACTGTTGGAGAAGTAAAGATCGGTTTTTCTTTTGGAGAAATTTCCACTTCCTCAGGAAATGTACGAATTTCTTCCTTTTGGATTTTTTGCTCTGTGAGCCAATCCGGAAGTTCTTTCTCTGCTTCTTCTGAAATTATTGGGGATGTCTCTTCAGGGATTTCTCTTTTTTCTGAGAGCCACGCTGGAAGTTCCTCTTCCTTCTGTCCGCCTCTTTTTCGTTCTTCTACTTCAGCCAAAGTTTCTTCAGAAACTCCTTGCTGTGGAAAAACTTTTGGAATTTTTTGTTCAGAAAGTTGTACTTTCTCAAAATCATCTTTTTTCTCGATAGTTTTTGTCTTTTTACTCGCAATCGTTATTTCCTTTTTTGTTTCGAAATCTTCAAGTATTTCCAACTCCTTTTTCTCTTCTCCAAAATTGGATGTTTTTTCTAAAGAAGTTGTTTCAGGAAATTTCACCTCTAATGAATGATCTGATGGTATTTGTGAAACTGGTTTCTTGGTTTTCTCCTTGTTCTCAAGAGAAAATTGCTTTTTCTCGAGAGGAAGACCAATCCTTTTTGCCTGAAATTCCTGAATTTTTGGAATCACACGCGCGATAACTTCTTCAAAACTCTGCGCATCATGAATTTTGAATCCTGCAGCTTGCCGGTGTCCGCCTCCTCCAAATATTCCCGCAATAACCGTTGCATCGCACGCTGGTGTAGTTGTTCTGAGTGACCCAGAAACTACGCCATCTTCTCGCTGTTTTAAAAGAAGTACTACCTCAACTCCGGGCGCATTGGACATGAGTTCATCAATAAGTCCTTCGACTTCATCTGAAGTCGCTTTTTCATCGGAAAGATCCTGCTCATTTACAGAACTCCAAATAAATCGATGGATCGGATCATATTTAATTTTTGAAAGAACACGCCCCCAAAGTCTTAGGGTTGTCAATTTTTTGGTTTTAAAGAGATGCCTGATGATTTCCTGTTGCCTGGCTCCCTTATCAATAAGTTCCGCAGCAACTTCAAAACTTTTTGGAGTCGTATTTGGATGCTGAAAACTCCCGGTATCAGTAATAATTCCAGCAAGAAGGAGAGTAGCAATATCGGAATCTATGAATTCATGTCCTTTCCCTGTTACCACCGGAATAAGATCATAGAGAGTTTCGGTTGTCGATGAATTCGTAATATCAATATGATTAATCGTTCCAAATCCTTCATTAGAAGCATGATGATCGATCACAATAAAAGGAAGAGAATGAAACATTTCGACATTGTCTTCATATATTTTTCCGAGCTGATCAATGTCAGCAACATCGCATGAAATAAGGAGATCAAAATTTTTCCCTTCTCCTCCAGAAAAAGAAAAATCTTTTTGAGAGAGAATTTTTTCATCCGTGGGAGAGAGAATGATATTGACCTTATCGCCTTTTACTTCCCACGTAATTCCCTCTGCCTGAAGCTTGGAAGCATCAATCGTAATAATAAAATTGGAATTCCCCGAGAATTCGGTGTTCATGACTTCCGTATCGGGCAGGAATTTGAATGCGTCTGGAACAGGATCCTGACATATTGCAGTGACTTTTTTCCCAAGTTTTTTAAGAATGAGATAGAGGGATATTGCTGATGAAAGGGCATCGCAATCCATCTTTGCATGTGTCACAATGAGAATGTTTTGCTTCTCACGGATGAGGGTGGCTATTTGCCGAGCTGTTTCTTGATGTGATTTTTCCATTGAGATTTCAGGTGAATGGTGAAAAGATTTCTGTTGGGAATATTTATAATTCTTATCATTTTTACATATTTATATAAAATTGTCAAATGTATCATGGGCATTTTTCTGGGGAACGTGTTCTCTCTTTTTATGGGGCATGTGGATATATATGACCATTTCCCTTCCCGAGAAGTTTTTTGGAGAAGAGAGCAGTATAGCACTTTTTACGAAAAATGGAGAACGAATTCAGAGTTTGCTCTCGGAAACAGAGATGTGGCAGGAGGACGTCCCCATCAAAGATATTTCTCCTTACTTTCTCCAAGCGATTATTGCGACAGAAGATAAGAATTTCTTTTCCCATTCCGGAATCGATATCTCCGCAACTTTTCGGGCAATAAAGGACAATCTTCTTATGGGAAAAGTGGTATCCGGGGCGTCAACTCTTTCTCAGCAAGTAGCGCGGAATTTTTTAGATATTTCTCAAAGGAATTTCATTGCCAAAATACGAGAAACTCTCCTCGCTCTCAAAATTGAAAAACAATTTTCGAAGGAAAATATTTTAGAAATGTGGGCGAATCATGTGAGTTTCGGCGGGAACATCCGAGGAATTCAAAGCGCATCCATGAGAATATTTGGGAAATCTCCAGAGAATCTCGATTTTGCGGAAGCAACTTTTCTTGCAGGAATTCCAAAATCTCCAGAAAGACTTAATCCTTTTACGAATTTTGAAGCCGTAAAAAAAAGACAGGAATTTGTTTTAGAAGCAATGGAATCAGAACAGTTTATCACAGAAAAGGAAAGGAAAACGGCAATTAAGGAAACTCTTTTTCTTCACGAAAAACCACAAAAAAGTTTTGCGGCGCATTTTTCTGCATGGATTCAAAGTACTCAGGAATATTCTGAGCAAATAAGAGCTGGAAAACGAAAAATCGAAACCACACTTGATGGAGAACTTCAAAAAAAAGCAGAATCTCTGGTCTCGCTTCATCTCGAAAGACTCTCCTCAAAACATATTCAAAATGCAGCGGCATTGGTGTGGGATGTTCAAACGGGAGATGTCCTTGCGTATGTCGGAAACGCCGATTTTTCGGATAAGGCGCATCAAGGTGAAGTAAATATTCTTACTTCTGGAAGATCTGTGGGAAGCACTCTCAAGCCATTTCTCTATCTTCTCGCATTTGAGAAACTTGGATGGAATCCAGAGACACGTATTTTGGATGAACCTTCTGCATTTGAGAGTGCTGCAAACTTTCTCTATGAACCTAAAAATTATGATTTGGAATATCGTGGAGAAATTTCCATTAAGGAAGCGCTTGCCGAAAGCAGGAATATTCCAGCAGTAAAAACTCTGTCAACGATTGGAGAAGAAAGTTTTTTTGCATTTCTCAAAAACTTTGGAATTGATACAAACCTTGCAAAGAGTGAAGACTATGGGCTTTCTTCAGCACTTGGAAGTTTTGATATTCTGCCAACTGAATTGGCTCATGCATATGGTGTCCTCGCTCGTGGTGGGAAAAATTTCTCATTTCGATTTTTAGAGGACAGTTCTCAAAATACCGAAATGAAAGAAATTGCACATTGTGAAAAAGTTTTTGAAATTGCAGAAATTTTGAGTGATAAAACGGCTCGTATAAATTCATTTGGAACGAAAAATCCATTGAATTTTTCCTACGCTGTCGCCGCAAAAACAGGAACGACTCGAAACTTTCGGGATAATTGGACGGTTGGATTTTCTGAAAAAATTGGAGTGCTTGTATGGGTGGGGAACGCAGATGGAAGCCCGATGGAAGAAGTTACGGGAATCACTGGAGCAGGACCACTTTTTCACGATATTATGGAAGAGGCGATGCAAGGGAGAGAAAAAAATCAGAAATTTTCGATGAAACGTTTGTGCCAAGGAACAAAGAAAAATGATGAAAAAAAAGAAGGCGAGGATCCTTTTCCGCGCCTTTCAGGAGATGAAAAATTTCGTATCACATCACCTCTTCCCAGCGAAACATTTCGAATTAATCGAGATATTCCTCCTGATGCTCAAAAACTTGAATTCACCGCGAATCAAGAGATCGATTGGTTTGTGAATGGAGAAAAAATTGGAACTGGGAAAAGTATTTTTTGGATTCCTCAGGTGGGAAAAATCGAAATTCTGGGAAAATTCGGAGGACAGAGTAAAAAAATAATTATTACCGTACAGTAAAGAAGAATTCTCTCATAAGAACTCCTTCATTCCTGATTCCTAATTCCTAATGGCTTTGTTGCACAAATCATAATATAGAGACTCAGGAAAGAGCAATTTTCTTTTTCTAAGGTTTTCATACTATTTTGTAACTTTTTGGCATTCCGAGAGCAGTCATACTATTCAAAGCAGAACAT
>JACRHZ010000043.1 GCA_016220175.1 Candidatus Peregrinibacteria bacterium | reverse complement strand
TTTTCTTATATGTTCTGCTTTGAATAGTATGACTGCTCTCGGAATGCCAAAAAGTTACAAAATAGTATGAAAACCTTAGAAAAAGAAAATTGCTCTTTCCTGAGTCTCTATATTATGATTTGTGCAACAAAGCCATTCGTAATTGATCATTCGTAATTGAAGAGGTGCCCCATTTTCTCCTTTTTTGTTTTTAAATATTTTGCGCTGTGTTCGCTCGCTCTGACTTCAATGGGAATTCTTTCAATGACTTCGAGTCCATATCCGGAAATTCCGGATATTTTTTTTGGATTATTTGTGAGAAGACGGATTTTTTGGATACCGAGCGCGTTCAGCATCTGGGCTCCAATCCCATAGTCTCTGAGATCAGATTGAAATCCCAGAAGAAGATTTGCCTCCACCGTGTCTACACCGAGTTCCTGCTGAAGCGCGTATGCCTTGATTTTATTCCCGAGCCCGATTCCTCGTCCCTCGTGTCTCATGTAGAGAATTGCTCCGCGTCCTTCTTTTTCAATCAAACGCATTGCAAAATGAAGTTGCTGAGCACAGTCGCAATGCTCAGATCCAAAAACTTCGCTGGTGATACATTCGGAATGCGCACGAAGGAGTATGGGAGTTCCATCATTTATTTTTCCTTTGGTGAGTGCAATATGTTCTTCATTCGTAATAAGGTCCTTAAAGACATGAATACGAAATTCTCCAGTTGTCGTCTTGAGATTTGATTCAGAGACTTTTTCCACCATTTTTTCAGTTCCTTTTCGATACGTAATGATATCGGCAATAGTGACAATTTTGAGATCGTGTTTTTCCGCAATTTTTATAAGATCAGGAAGCCTCGCCATAGTGCCATCTTCATTCATAATTTCACAAATAGTACCGACTTCAGAAAAATTACACATTCGGCAAAGATCAGTAGAAGCTTCCGTATGTCCTGCCCGAACGAGAACGCCTCCCTTTTTTGCGACCACAGGAAAGACATGACCGGGACGAACAAAATCTTTTGGTCTTGCGCTCGGATCACAAAGTTTTTGAATCGTTCCCGCGCGTTCTTTTGCCGAAATTCCGGTCGTCATTCCTTCTCGAGCGTCAATAGAAACAGCAAAATTACATGCTCTCGGGTCCGCGTCAGAAACCATGGGATGCAAATTGAGCGCATCAGCAATTTCTTTCGAAACCGGAGCACAAATAAGTCCTTTTCCGTGTGTTGCCATAAAATTAATTCCCTCAGCCGTTATTTTTTCTCCGGCAATAAAAAAATCACCTTCATTTTCACGATCTTCGTCATCGATAATAATGACGGGTTTTCCGTTTTTAATGTCTTCGAGCGCGGCGGTGATGTTGGTGAAGGGCATAAGGGAACGGAGAGCAGTCAGTTGTCGGCAAATAAGTCAATTTTAGATTCTAAATTTTAGATTTTAGATTAAATTCTAATTCCAAATTTTTCATTCTGTATTGATTATTCATTTTAATCGTTGAGGAATTACTTAAAAAATCTAAAACTTAAAATCTAAAATCTAAAATTTTTCTTCAACCTCCGGCTTTAAAATAACATTTATTTTCTCTTATTTCACTGATTTCCTCACCACACAAAAAATCTCATCATTTTCCCCAAAATTTTTCTCAAATATTTTTTTCTGTTTGTCGGAAATGTCGAGGAAGATACTTCCGGCTCCGCCTGAAAAATTCTCAACTGCCTCTCCTTTATGATTACGAAAATCTTTGAGCACAATTGAAAAATCTTCAGTCTTATTCGGGAAACAGAATTCGAGTTCATCTCCAATATCAAGCCGATTGCGACATTCCATTTCCACTTCATTTCCTTTCCGTGATCGCACAACTCCGGCAAATACATGAGTTCCGAGTTCTTTCCTCTCTTCATATTCCTGGCCTTTTTCTTTTGGGTTTCCCACAAGAAATCCGGGAATGTATCCACGATTCGAGGTGGAAAATACTTCGTCCAGAAGTTCATCAATTATTTTTTTGGTAAATTTCTTCTTTTGAATTGCGTCAATTGCCATACGGTACGCTCTCGCCGTAATTGCCGCATAATAAATTGTTTTCGAACGTCCTTCAACTTTTAAACTCGATACTCTCGCTTTTATAAGATCTGGCAAATATTCAAGTAAGCACAAATCTTTCGAATTCATGATGTATGTTCCGTACTGATCTTCATCAATTTCGAGCATTTGTTTCGGCCGTTCTTCTTCTTCCAAATAAAAATTTCCCGAGAGCGGAACATATTCTTCCACTTCGCCAGCATAATTTTCTTTTCCTTCATGCAATTTATATTTCCATCGACACGAATGCGCGCATGTTCCTTGGTTTGCATCACGATACGTAAAATAGTTTGAGAGCAAACATCGCCCGGAATATGCCATGCAAATCGCGCCGTGCACAAAACATTCAATTTCTAATTCCGGATTTTTTTCTGAAATTTCCTGAATTTCTTTCAGTGAAAGTTCGCGAGAAAGAATAATCCGTTCGATTCCCTGTTCGTGCCAAAACTGAGCACTCGCCCAATTTACATTATTTGCTTGCACTGAAAGATGAATCACTGCATCAGGAAAATGTTTTTTTGTGAGATGAATAATTCCCGGATCCGCCATAATAAACGCATCAGGTTTCAGCCCCATCATTTTTTCCATTGCGCGCAAAAAGTGCGGGATTTTTACATTGTGTGGAAAAATATTTGCCGTGAAATAAATTTTCTTTTTCCGGTCATGACAATATTTTGTTGTCTCCTTCAGAAATTCAATATTGAACTGATTTTCTCTTGCTCTCAGTGAATACGCCGGTACTCCAGCGTATACTGCGTCAGCTCCAAATGCGATCGCAAATTTAAGTTTTTCCAAATTTCCAGCCGGCATGAGGAGTTCAGGAGAAGATGTCACGATATGGAGTTCAAAAGCCAGAAGATCATAGAGATTTTGATCATCGAAGTGCAAGTTTAAAGTATGTACACTATATGAGTAACACAAATAATGATATTCGAAAATTGTTTTTTCTTTTGAGGATGGTCATAATCATCACAATATTTTTTATCTTTTTCATATGAAATCTGCAAAGTTTCTTTCGAGAGTCTTTTCTCTCTTTTTGATTGGATTCGGATTTTTTGCTGGACTCGCTCTAGTAGTTGATGTGGGGAGGGTGAGTGCAGCGGCAGATATAGCTATAAACAATGCTAAGGTAAATGGATCAAACACAGTTTTAGTAACTTTTGATGATCCCGGACAAAACATTGCTTCTGTAGATTTTTCAAAATGGCATATTGATGTTGGTGATGGCGGAGCAACTCCACTAAATCCGGCGAGCGCGGCAGTCACATCCGCTGGCACACCTTGGACAGTAACTTTGACTTTTGCTGCTGGGTCTTTTAGCGATACGGCAACTGCTTATGGAGCAGCTGTCGGTTTATACGTTGATGCTTCTGGTGTGACTGATACCAATGCTGATACAAATGCAGTCGTTGGACATGCTGCATCTATAGCGATTACTGATGGGCAAGCGCCGACCTTTACCTCTGCATCGGCAACAAGCAACACAAATATCAGGATTGTGATGTCAGAAACGATGGCAGGGGGAACCGTAACCTTTGGAGCCGCAAACCAATGGACAGCAACGGGGAT
>JACRHZ010000042.1 GCA_016220175.1 Candidatus Peregrinibacteria bacterium | reverse complement strand
CAGCTCCGCTCAATGTGTACGATGTTTCAAGATTAAAATTTGCAGCGACATTCAAAGAAAACTCTGTATTTTCATTTCCGGATTGATCAGGAATTGGAGCTACGAGAGTTGGAGGAACCGGAACATATCTCACTGTAAGAACAAACGAATCAGAAACACTTCCTTCTGCGTTCAGAGCGGTGACATTGATTGTGTAATTTGTATTTTGAGCAATATTTGGCAACGTTCCACTTATAACCCCTTGTGGACTAATGTTCAAGAACGTAGCGCCACTCAAATTATACGAGGTCTCTCCCCAGAAATTTCCAGAAACATCGAGCGAGAATGTCGTGTTTTCATTTGCTGATTGATCGGGAATTAGAGTGATAAGCGCTGGTGGAACAGGAATATATTTTACAGTGAGCACAAACGAATCAGAAATATTTCCATCTCCATTTAATGCAGTAACATTGATTGTGTAATTTGTGTCCTGGGTTACATTTGGAAGAGTCCCTGAAATAACTCCTTGCGCATTAATGCTGAGGAATGTGGCTCCATTCATCGTGTATGAAGTCTCTCGATCAAAATTTCCAGAAACATTGAGAGAAAACGTCGTATTTTCATTTTTTGTTTGATCTGGAATCGGATTTACCAGAACTGGCGGCATTGGAACATTTTTTACCGTGAGCACAAAGGAATCCGTCACCTGTCCATCAATGTTTAAAGCCGTTACAGTCACAGTATATGAAGCATCATTGGGAAGAGAAGGTAAGGTTCCACTAATAAGCCCTTGAGCGTCGATGGTGAGGAAATTTGCTCCGCTAATTGCGTATGCCGTTTCTGCTGCAAAATTCCCAGCAATATTTAATGAAAATACAGTATTTTCATTTCTTGTTTGATCTGAAATCGGCGTGACCAGTCTTGGAGGATCAATTACTGTAAAAGCGACTCTTGCAGTATTATTTTGAAGATTCGGATCTGCGGTTTTGGAACTAATTTTTGCGGTAGTTACCGCTCTTCCACGACTCATGAGCTGAGCTCTATACCTGATTTCTCTTTTTGCTCCAGCAGGAAGATTCCCCACCTGGCATGTAATTGTTCCTATGGTATTGTCGGAGCATATTGCGGGAAGAGACGCTGGGCGAATTTTTATTTTTTGCGCATCATAAATACTTTTGATGATTACTCCCTCAGAAACAATATTTCCTCGATTTGAATAGGAAATTCCGTAAGTTACGATATCTCGAACCTTGGGAGAAGTTCCAATCGGAACACTACTACTGATTTTGATCGCAAGATCAGCACTCTGGGGAGGCGCATTTGGATCTGGATCGAGTGGTGGATTTTCTTCACCCGGAAAGAGTGGAAGAGTGAGATCAGGAATATCATCATCTCCGATGAGAAGGGCAGTGCTTCCCACTTTGGTACTAATGGAATTCTCATTTGGAAGTGATACAAGGGCTGCATACTCAGCCTTCTTTTCTGGAGCATTGAGATACACTATTTCCTCTGGTTCTTTTTTCTCCCCAGAAATTTTTCCGAACCCAGCCGAAGAGGATGTTTGAAGACCAGCATTACACAGCAATTCTTCTTGCTCAGGATGCTCAGCGCCTCCAGAACATTCGATTTTTATTTTGGTCCATGTTTTTACTTGTATTCCAGAAGAAGGACAGGATCGCGGTGTAATGCTAAAACTCCAATCGCTTTCCGTACATTCTGTATGTGAAACCGTAACAGGACCACTGCTATATGTCATGAGCGGTGGATTTGTTCCATCGCAAATGAGTCCGTACGTGTAATATGAATTTTCAAAGAGAGATGAAGTATTCCAAATATGTCTATTTGCTTGATCATCTTCAGAAATATTCCCAGAAATAAATATTCCATCGTTCCCAACATTATTTGTGTCATAAAAGAGGAATATTTTCGCGTCATCATCAGGATCACTATCTGCCCAAGTCATGGGGAAACTCAAATCGGCTGTGTCGTCTATTCCGTTTGGTTCGAGGATGGTGAGGGTCGGAGACTCATTTGGGATTAATTCAAATGCAGCGGTAACTCTGCGAAATTGATCCATAGAAACTGTACAAGTTTCTATTCCAGTGCAACCGGATCCGCTCCAACCAACAAAGGTTGAAGTAGCATCAGGAAGAGCTGTGAGAGTAAATGTTCCATTTCCTGTTCCTGTTTTGTGAACGGTGAGATTAATATCAGCGGAAAGATTTTTGTCGAGTTTTGAGATAAAGGTATTGAGTTCATCAGGAGCAAAGTCTCTTCTGTACGCTCCAAGTGTGGTTGGGAAATCAGATGAATATGTATTCCCGGCAACATATACATTATTTTGATTATCCATCGCAAAAGCATAAACCACCTCAGGAGAGTTTCCACCAAGAAATGTTGAGATCTTTAAATCACTAAAATTTCTATCAAGGATGGAAATAAAGCCATCAAGTGGTCCTTCTTCGGTATCAAAAGAAATTTCCTTATAAGATCCGCTTGTTGTCGGAAAATCTGTTGAGAATGTATCGCCCGCCAAATATATATTTCCATTTGCGTCTATTTTGAGAGATGTGATGAGATCCTCGTGCTCTCCACCAAGATATGTAGAATCCAAAAGAAATGTTAAATTTTCATCGAATTTTGAAACAAAGCCATCTATTACTCCTGAAAATGACTCAGAATACGCCGAAAGACTCGTAGGAAAATCATCTGAACTTGTTTCACCTACAACAATAATTTTCCCTTCTGAGTCAAAATCTAATGAGAAAATGATGTCATCATTTTCTCCTCCCAAAAGTGTTGAAGCCTGAACCATACTTAAATCTGAGCTAATTTTTGTTATAAAACTATCACTCATTCCATTTTTTATCTGATCATAAGAATTATTTGTTGTAGGGAAATTTTCGGACATCGTTGCTCCGACAATGTAGATATTGTCGTTTTGATCAGTTGTAATATTATGCGAATACTCATAGCTATCTCCCCCAAGAAATGTCGAATAGAGGAGACCAGAGAGTTGAGGATTCAATTTTGAGATAAATATATCATCAGAACCACCAAAGATTTGATTATATGCACCATCTGTCGTTGGAAAACCACGAGAAAAAGTTATTCCTGTGAGAGAAATATTTCCATCAGCATCAAAATCAATGGCACTTACATAATCATATGTTTCACCACCGATATATGTTGAGGAAATAAGCGTACCTAAATCGCTCGAAAGTTTTGAAACAAATCCATCTGAATCTTCATCATAAATTGAGTCATAGGCTCCCGAAGTGATCGGAAAATCATATGAGGAGGTGGTGCCACCAACATATACATTCCCTTGAGAATCAAGCACAATTGAAGCAATCAATTCACCTTCATCGCCCCCGAGATATGTTGAAGTCAAGAGTGTTGAAAGATCGCCGGAAAACAAAGATATAAATGCTTCACTATATCCACCAAAAGTTTCGTCATACGCTCCAGGAGTAAGAGGGAAAAGAGATGATAGAGTAACACCTGTAATATATATATTCCCATGGACATTAATGATCATATCTCCAATGAGTGTGTCATAATTCTCTGAACCAAAAAACGTCGAAGCGAGCAACGGATCAATTACAAGCTCTTTCGACGCATCATAATTCTCAACTTTGAATTTATATCCATCTGATCCCAGTTCATATTTCACTTGTACTTTCTTTTTGACCCCATTCACTTCTTGAAAGGCTACTGGAGTTGTGAATTTCACTTCTCCATATCCTGTTTCTACAATGAGTCTTCCTTCTGCATCTATTCCTTTCACAGGTGCTCCTTCCATGCGCATCTCAATCTGACTCGGATCTGCTCCCGGTTGAACCGAGAAAAGTTTCTCTACATTGTTTCCTTCAGCTTTTAATTTGAGTTCAATACCGTCATACACTTCTCCAAGACTCACTTCTTTGAATGTGGGAACATTTGATTGCCATTTACTTTCATCATTTCCTGAGAAAAAATTCATATTTGGTATCGCTTCTCCACTCGCCGTAATATTGAAATTAGATCGAGTTTTTCCAGTAAAGCTTTCTTTGAGAACCCAGCCTTTGTGTCTTTCTTGTTTTTTATTCTCAAGAAATTTTTCTGGATGTAATGTTGTATCGAGTTCATTTTTGAGATCTTTTTTCTCAATCATCGGAAGATCATAAAAAATTTCTCCACTCTTTGTCACATACACTGTTCCGCCGAATATTTGTGCATAATACGCGACGTAATCAGGAACTTGTCCCCTGTTCTCAATAAAGGTAGTGCTATCCTTGAACGCTCCCTCAAGCTCTTGAGTTGATACTCCTCCATGTACTCCATCAAAATTGAATTTCCCTGTAACGGTTTTACTTTGATTTAATGCGACCTCACAACTTTGATTTCCTGAACATCCTTCACCACTCCAACTCTCAAATGTAGAATTCTCATCTGAAGTCGCAGTCATTCGAATACTTCCTGAGCCTTCACCAAATTTATTCAAAATAAGATCATTCTCAATAGAATGAACAACTCTCACGTTTCCAGAACTATAACTTACCACCGGAGAATTCACTCCATCATCAATGACTCCATACACATAATATTCTCCGGGAGTAAGTGTTGAAGTATCCCAAACATAACTATCCATTTCATCATCTTCCGGAAGGGCAACAAGATTTATTGGCATTCCATCATTTCCAGAATTATTCGTGTCGTAATACAGGAAAATGCTCGCATTATTATCTGGATCCTCATCAGTCCAAGTGACGGTATAATTTGTATCAGCAATATCGCTCACTCCATCGGGCTCGAGGATGGTAAGAGTTGGAATTTCGTTATGATCGATCGTTACTGCTCCTGTACTGTAACTAATAACTGGAGGATTTACTCCATCGTTAATTATTCCATACACATAATATTGTCCTTCAGGAACTCCCGAAGTATCCCAAAGATATGAATCTATCTCATCATCTTCATGAAGGGCAGTGAGATTTATCGGCATTCCATCGTTCCCAGAATTATTTGTGTCGTAGTATAAGAAAATATTTGCATTATTATCGGCGTCTTCATCCGTCCATCGAATCGTATAATTTTTATCGGAAATGTCGTTTACTCCATCTGGTTCGAGAATGGTAAGTGTGGGAGAAATATTCGCCACGGAAAAAGCAACCTCACCATTGTTCGCAAATATCCAATCGAGTATTTCTCCTTTATTATTGAGAGCTCGTATTCTCCAATAATACTCCCCTGCTTCAAGTACATCCTCAATTTGATAAGAATAATCTCCAGGATTTCCAAGATCTAAGGCTGAATAAGTATAGTTTATCGTGTCTCCTTCATCTTGATTGGAACCGCTGTCATAAATTCCGTCAGTATCAATTTGGAGAGTATATCCGAGTGTATTTCCTAAAGTAAAATCTTCCAAGTGGAAAAGGAGTTGAGGATTTTGATCACTTGTAGTTCCTCCAAACGGAATCTCCTGACTTGTTTCATCTTCAATCTGAGAGAGATCAGAGACATACGGACCTGAATGAACAACCGTCGGAGTTTCCAGAATCGACGGTTGACTTCTATTGTCTGTAGTTCCGACAGCAACGACAGCATAATAGTATTCCGTATTATATGTCGAAGTAGTGTCGATATACTCATGATTCGTCGTAGTAGCAAGTAATGTTTCTTCATTTATCTGAGCAAGCGGAATTTTCGATCGATGTACTTCAAATTCACGGAAAACATTAATTTGAGAAAGTGCGTTTTTTGCGTTTAATCGACCACCACTCAAAACTTTTTCTGAGAGAAGTGAAACTCTATCGGATCCATCTAAAATATATTTCTTGATATCGGAACTATTTGCTTCCGAGTGTTTCGTCCACAAAAGAGCTGCGACTCCTGAAACATAAGGGGCAGCCATAGAAGTCCCACTAAGAAATTTATAATCTTCGTTTGGAGCAAGACTCAAAATCTCGACACCGGGTGCTGCAATATCTACTGTTTCCACACCATAGTTCGCAAAAGTGCCAAGTGAACTATTCTGATCTATGGCGGTAACAGAGATGATGCTCTCCAAGTCGTATCCAGAGGGATAGTGTGGGATGACATCGTTATTGTCACCAATATTATCGGAACCTCCATTTCCTGCTGATGCAATAATAAGCGCTCCCTGGGATTCCGAAAAAGCAATCGCATCTCGAAGAGATTGACTGTATGCGCCTCCTCCCCAACTATTATTTAAAACTTTTGCCCCATTGGATACCGCATACTGAATCGCGTCTATAGCATCTCCTATTTCTCCACTGCCATCACTCATGAATTTTACAGGCATAATTTTTGCTCTCCATGTGACCCCAGAAACGCCTAAATTGTTATTCGTAGTGGCGCCAATAATTCCAGAAACATGTGTTCCATGACCATTATCAAGACCATCATCCATAGGATCATTATCCCTGTTTTTTGATACGAGACATGATCCATTACTCGCATGATCAGCACACGTAGAAAAATCGTATCCATGTATATCATCTATGTAACCATTACTATCATCATCAATTCCATTTCCCGGAATTTCATCTGAATTCACCCAAATATTTGAGGAAAGATCAGGATGATTGTAATCTGCTCCAGTATCAAGGACAGCAACAATTACGTTACTTTCAAGACCTGTTTCGATCTCCCATGCTTCGGGAGCATCAATGTCAATATCCGGAGTTCCTCCCGTTTGACCAGTATTGGAAAGTCCCCACTCTTCAGGAAAAGAAGGATCATTTGGGATTACATCTGGTTTCAGGAGATAATTTGGTTCTGCGTAGACGACCCACTCTTTTGACTGTAATTCGAGGAGCGCCTCTTCCATTTTTTCCGGGAACGGAATACGAATCAGTTGAAACTCTGGAAGAATATTTTTTTCTTTTCCCTTCAGTCCTAATTGGGGAAGCATTTTTTTCTCTTCCACGATGTAATCTTTTGAACTATGAAATTTCAGGATTTCCTCACGATCAAGAGCAGTCAATTCTTTTTTAAGCCGAATAATCACTTCTCCGGGAACATGAGGATATTCAAGCTGCTGCCCAATAATCAGTTTTTTTCCTGAAAGTGCATATATATCCTGATTTTGTGCGGCAAAGGTGTGATCCCACTCGAGATGGATTTCCTGTTCCCGAGGGAATGCCGTAGCCTGCAAATTTGTAACAGGATTAGGGGCGTTGACATTGAACAGAATATGAATCTGAACACTGTCAAGAATTTGTTCTCCATTTAGGAAACGAATTGTTTCGTTGGTGTCGTTTCGAACACTATTTCGTAGACTAAGATTTACAGTTTCTTCACTTCCAGGCTGGGCAGATATTGTTTCTTGAGAGGCGGTGAAAACATCGTGATTATAATCGACACTCACATTCCCAGTAAATCCACGCGAGAGAATATTCAAATCAAAATTATATGATTCGCCAGTGCTATATATCGTATGATAGATTTCGCTTGGAGAAGCGCTTATTCCAATTCTCGTCACGACTGCTTTGACGCTCTCGACCACAAGAGGATCATTTTGAGACATAATCGTCACATATCCCTCATCGATTCCTTCATTCTCTTCAAGAGGAGTGAGCGATAAATAGAGAGTTTTTGTTTCTCCTGCAGTCATAACAAGCTCTGCAGGAAAATTAGTGAAGGGCGTTCTATTTTGATCAGAAAGCGTGATCACACTTTTCGTATTTGTATTCCAAGTAAGATCAAATGTGTCGGCAGCTCCTTCATTTTGAACCACAATTTCAAATTCAACTGCATTTTTGTGAGAAACTTCCTGAGAACTTTCTCCTCCAAGTCCTTGAGGACCATAGACACCGTCTCCATTCCCCTCAATAATGAGATCACCCTGATGTCCTGTTTCTCTTACAAGGAGAGAGGAAAGTAGTCTTTTGTCATGCGTTCCTCCCTCATCAACAATGATGGCATAGCCAAAGTTTCCGGGAACATTTCCTGAAAGATTCCATACCGCGGTAACAGTTTCATGAGGCGGAATAGTAATACTTTGTGTAAGAATACCATTTACAAGGAGTTCTGCAGGAACATCGATTCTAACGGGAATATTTTCGGCTAAATAATCTCCTGCGTTATACACTTCCAAAGTCACTGGGAGCACATTTCCAAGAGGAACCTGATCTTGAGCTTTCAGTGTATTTTTCAAGTCTGGAAACCCAAGGACTTCCACTTCTTGAGAGAGGTATGCTGTTCCTCCATTTGGACTGGTGATAGTAAAATCAAGAATATGGTCCCCATACGTGAGCGGAGTAAGATTCCATGCAATACTTTGTGTTTGATGTGCCCTAAGCGAAATATTTTGAGAACCGTTTTCAAATTCAAAATATTTGCTGCTGAGAGTCACGGTGACATTATCTACCGGAATTTCCCATTCATTTTGGATACTCAGAGTCACAGGGAAAGCTTGATCTTCATTAACTTGTTCTGGAACCGAAGGAGCAATGCTGTATGCGTTTTGAATTTGTGTTGATGCCAATGCAGATGAGAAATCAGCACTGGTTTCAAAAAAATGAATTGCCTCTCGAAGATGACCATGATCTTGATATGAAAAAGTGTACTCTGCCTCGTCAAGACCACTTACCTCAAGAATTTGTGAAGTGGAATATATCTGTTCATTTCCCGGAATGGAAAGATTAGAATTTGGTGGAGTGCTTACTTTTAGCGAAATATCTGCACTTCTTGAATTCGGAGCGGAATTTTGTATAGTAATTCTCACAGGAAGATTCTCAGGAGCTCGATATTCTGTCCCAGTTTCTACATCAAGAAAGAAGAGTGGATCTTCATGGTTCAAAATTTCTTGAGCAAGCGCTTCGTAGAGAGTTTGTGGTGTATCACTACTTAGCAGATCTTGAGAATATAAATGGAGCGTCTCTTCTCCAAAAGGAGAAAGACCAAATTCCCATTCCAAAGTAAGTTCACTTCCATCATGAGTGAGAAGAGATGGTTTTTTTGTGAAGAGGTAGGTAATACTGTGATTTTCTCCAGCAACATTTTTCTGCAGCGTGAGATAGTGAATGTTTGGATTGGTGATAGAACTAATATCAGAATATCCGGGAACAATAACATTTGCATTGCTCGTATCAATTCTGTATTGATGCGTATAATTATTCACCCCTTCTCCGTTCATAAAATGAAAAGTATCCTGGTCATAGTCTGTACTTTCATCAGAAGTAGTATATTCCTCTACGACAATTGATCCATTCGTCCCAGCAGCTTCATATTGAAGTCCTTCAGTTGAGATTCCTTCCGAAGAAGTATTGAGTACTCGGAGGGCATTTTGGGAGGTTGCATTCGAGATGAGGGCAATTTGGGGTTGATACTCTTCAGTAATGTACTCTTTGAAAACTACAATAATATCGTCGTATTCTTCTTCAATTTGTATTTGAAAATTAAATTCTTGAACGGCGCTCGGAAGAATATCGATCCCATTTCTAATAGTCGTTACGCTTCCCAGAAGAGGTCTATTATTTTTGAAGGGAATAATTTCAAAATATGTTTTTGACGCATCAGGAATTTCAGGATCATCAATTCCAATAATGCGAGGAGTCCCAGTATTCTGAAAAAGAAAGTTAATATCGACAGCAACTGCTCCCTGAATCTGTTTTGGAATATACGGAATACTTACAGGTTCTGGAGTGATCAAAGGCTCTATTTTCGAACGATCTTCAGCAGATGAAGCTGAACTTTCTGTATCTACCAGAGGTTCAATTTCGGTATCATCAATCAAAACAACTTTTTCATTTGGAGGTGTATCTGAAAGTGAAGCAATTTTCGAAGAACTTATAGCTTTTATTGCCACTTCCTTTTCAGAAGTTCCAGAAGCAAATAAAGACCAAAACCAATCGTAGATGCTTTCAAAAAATCCTTTCTCCTCGACTTTTTCTTCAATTTTTTTAAAATCAATATCCTGTAAAAATTCAGGATCCAAAACTCTGCTTACTCTTCCCCAAGAAAATTCTCCTGTCTTAGCATCAATATGTATTTCTGATTTTCCGAGAAGATCTTTGTGGTATTTGGGCTCAAGCTTTGCTGACCAAAAGTATTTATCCTCAGGGACTCCTGAATATGGTCTATATGAAGCTATTGACATTTGCAATTCTGAAATCTCATCTATCTCAGAGAAATTAGAAATAATTTCTTTAGCCTCGGATTGTTTAAGGAATACCGAGGGAGTGCTCTTTGAAGGATTATATTCCCAGAGATTAGTGCCAGATCGTGTTGTATCGGATAATTCCGCATAGGCTATTTCCGCATCTTTTTTAGCTCCCACAACATAGACATAATGTGGATCAGTACCACCATAGTTGTACGACGGATTATAAATAAAATTTTTGAAAAAAACATAGTCACCATAAATAGCCACTTGGTGATATCTCGGGAAATTCTCTAAGGGAATGAAATATTCATCTTTTATTATCTGATCTACAGGAAGTGTGTATTGAAATTTTTGTTTTACTTTATTGAAAAGCTCATCATATTTTCCGGAATTTCGGTCTTCCCATGGAGATGTTTCTATGTTGAGATACGTCGACTCATAAGCTTTTGAGCCCATTCTTTTCCATGCTTCTTCTATAGTTTCTAGTTTGCTTTCATTATCGATATACTCTGATAAATTACTGTGCACCTTCTCTTTCCATTCAATGTCTTTCAAAAATTCGGCATCCACGACCCTTGCTATTCTTCCCCAAGCAACTTCTCCTGTCCTAGCATCAATATGTATTTCTGATTTTCCGAGAAGATCTTTGTGGTATTTGGGTTCAAGCTTCGCTGACCAGTCATAGGAATCGCCTGCGGGATAGTAGACGGGATCATTTCGAGTCATAGAAAGTCCCAATTCTGAAACAGTATCAATTTCAGATAAAGCTTCAATAATCTTCCTTGCTTTTTCCTCAGAGAGAAATGAGCTCTTGTATTTCTGGTTTCTCTCAGAATAAGGGCGCGGATCATAAAGACTGGAAGGTCGTGAACCACCTATAAACAATTCAATATATATAATTTCTCCATTTTTAGTTCCGATAGTGAAAACATAATGGGGGTCGTAAGAACTAGATATTCCTGTCGGGGTATATATAAAGTTTCTAAAAAATATATACTCCCCATATTCTGCAACTTGATGATATGTCGGGAAATTTTCCAGAGGGACAAAAAATGGTCCTCTTTCCGCTCTTTCTAATATTTTTTCGGGAAGATACTTCTTAAAATCATACTTAATCGAATTAAAAAGTTCGTCATATTTTTCGGAGTTTCTATTTCTCCAAAGGGATTTTCCTTTGTTGAAATACAATACATCATTCTCATATTCTGAGGCATTGGATGTATCTAAATATTCTCCCACACTAATACTACTGCAATCATCGCAAGACTCTACTTCAGATGAATTATGAAAAAAACTTACCCTTGCCCCCTCTTTCAGCAACGGAGATGAGGAGAGGAATTTCGCCTGATTTGGTTCATCAATAGAAACAGTTGACTGAACATTGTTTGCTTGGATATTTGTTTCAGCGCTGAGATTACTGAGTGTTCCTCGGGCACGCCCGCCTAAATAATCATTTGTAAGTTCCTGAGGAAGGACATCATCATCATTCTCAGAAAATGGTTTCGGAGAATATACCCCATTCTTACTTCCAAACCTATTCCCAAAATAATCAATTTCCAATTTCCCATATTCTTTTCTCGTACCTTGTTTTCTCCCGGGGCTCGAGTCAAATACATACCATCCTCCCTTTTCGGGAAGAAAAACTTCATCCCAAACATGAAAATTCCAATAAGGTACAAATGTTTTATTTGCTGGTGCAAAGTCTATTCCACTTGCCATTCTTATTGGTAGACCAATAGCTCGCACATAATCAAGAAGCAAATTTGCACGATCCATACATTGCAACCCGGGACCACTATAAAGCAGGTTATCATCGTCGTCTCGCACCTCCCCTGTCCAAATTTTCTTAGGATCAGGATCTGTGCATCTAATTGTATCTGGTGTAAATAATTCGACTATTATCCCATTCCTTTCCTCATGCCCACAACTCATATCTACCCATTTCCCATTATTTTTATCAGCACTAATATTCCAAACTTTTTGAACGGATTCGTACGGACTACTATCACCATTGATTAAGCTCATAGCCTCCAGAAAAATTTTATTTTCTGGCTCAAAGTGATGCAGATTATACTTATTGTTCGGGAAAAGATTCCACTTTGTATAATACACCGCTTTTTCCTTTTCCACATAGTGATGATAAAACATCTGATTCTCCCAATCTTTCATCTCTGCTCTGTACTTCACATAAAACTCCTTTTCTCTTCTGGCAAGATCGACGCCATACTTGCTAATAACTGCTTCTACTGTATATTTCCCTACTTTTGTACTCAGAGATAAAGGAGCAGAAAAAGTAATTTCACTTATGCCTAATCCAAAAAAATTACGCCAATCGTTTGGAGGGCTTGCTACTTTTCTTCCAAATGCTGCCACATTCCCACTGGGATCTTTTATTTTTACTGTGACATCAGTGCCATTAAGATAATCTCCACCATCCGCTCCCACAATAATCGGAATATTGTCACCCTGCAAATACACGGGCTCATCAACCGTAACATCATAACTCTCTGTCCCAATCTCCTCTCCACTTGTAGTCGAAGCCCCTCCTGTCGCTTTCACATATTGTGAAGCTCCCGGCATCGCAATTCCCACAATACGCACCCCTTCTCCAATTGAAATTGGAATGGAGAACTGATTATTTCCCTCATTGCTTTCCGCAACATCTGAACTGGAATCGATCCAATACGAGAAATAATAGATTCCCTCATTGAGATTCCCGGGAAGTTGATAGCTGAGATTTTCGCCTACTGTCTGATTCACTTCAAGATTTCCAAATACGTCTTCTCCCACCCAATCATTTGATGAATAGCTGGGAGAACCCTGATGAAAATAATACGTAATACGCGCCCCCGTTCCTGTTGGCGCATTTCCCTGATTTCGAATCTCCACATTCAAATTGACTGTTTCTCCTGGCCGTGCTCCTTCCGGAGAGATGCTCTGACTCGCCCGAGTGAGATCAGGTATAAGCTGACCAGTTACCGTAATCGTCCAGTAATATTGATTATTTCCTTCGTGAATCTCATCAACCGTATTATTTGCATCAATAAAGTAGGATAAATAATACGTTCCCGAAGGGGTGTTTGAAGGGACGGTATAATAGAGTGTTTCAGCTGACGCTTGACCGGGACTCAGAAAAGAGACCGCATTTTCAGCAATTTTATTTTGTTCTGCATAACTTTGTTCATCTTTTTTGAAATAATATTTCACTGTGCTCTGCCCCGCATTTGCGACGCCTTCATTTTTTACTCGGTGATTCGCAATAAGTGTTTCTCCCGGAGAAACAGTAGTCTTGTTAATTGTCCCTTTGTCATCTCTTGGAGAAAGCAAATCTGGTTTCACCACAACTGTAATTGTCCAATACCATTGATTATTTCCTTCATTACTCTCATCAACTCCATTTGTCGCATCAATAAAAAAACTGAGATAATATGTTCCTGCTGGAGTGCTTGAAGGAACAATATAATTAAAATTTTCAGCAGAATTTCCACCTACAGCTAAAGATGGAACTGAATTCTGTCCCACCTTATAAGCACTTTCATACGTTAGAGTATTGTGGAAATAGTAATACACCGTACTTGCTCCTGCCTGTGCTCTCCCCTGGTTTGTTACGACATGATTTGCGGTAATTGTTTCTCCAGGAAGAACAAGAGTATTGGCAGTTCCTCCAGCAGAAGTGAGATCCGGTTTCAGCGCATTTACCGTAATTGTCCAGTAATACTGATTATTCCCTTCATTACTTTCGGCAACTGTCTCTCCTGCATCAACCCAGTAGTATAAATAATATGTTCCCGGAGTTATATTTGCCGGAACAACATAATCAAAACTTTCAGCAGATGTTCCTCCGACTAAGAGGCTTGAAACAGGATCTTCTCCTACTTTGTATGTTGTTGTGAATATACGAGTATCATGAAAATAATAATACACCGTACTTGCTCCTGCAGTTTCATTTCCACTATTTTGAATTGTGATATTTGCTGAAATGGTATCACCGGGATATACGTTTGTATTCGCAGTACCACTTGAGATTAAATCTGGTTCTCCGTGGATAGTGATTATGTAATAAAACCTATTGTCATTTTCGTTAATTTCATCAGTGGCATTTTCTGCATCAATCCAAAAGGAAAGATAATACGTTCCCAGAGGTGTTCCCAGAGGAATCGTCTCACTCATGCTTTTTGTAGATGTGCCACCCGGAGCGAGTCTTGGGAACAGATTTCGGTCAATCTCATCACTCGGATCAAACGAATAGTTATCTTTATGCAAGAAATAATGTACTTGGTTTGCATTTGATTCTGTAAAACCATTATTGACCACTGTATTTGTTAGTTCTATATTTTCTCCTGGAAGAAATGTTGATTTATTTATCGTAGATCCTGCAGAAGTAAGATTTGCCCTTGAATCAACAGTGATTTCCCAATACCCGCGATTATTTGTTTCATCACTCTCAGTCACAACTTCTCCCGCGTCAATTTGATACGAAATGTAATACGTATCTGAAACAGTATCTATTGGGATGGTATAACTGAAACTTTCTTGAGATGTTGCCGCAGGATTGAGTGGCATGACATAATCTGATCCTACTTTGTTGAGATCATGATAGGAAACAAAATCTTTAAAGTAATAGTATATGTAGTTTTCGCCAGCAACTGCGTTTCCTTGATTCATCACTGTCACGCCAATGTCTATTGTCTCACCCGGAACGAAACTTCTCTTGTTAATACTGGCTGAAGGAGCCATTAAATCAGGATTGGTATTCACATATTTCCCCAGCCAAATATCATCCACATACGCCCCTTGAAGTGAGTTGACACTATTATCACTGGAAAACACAAAAGCAATCCAAACCTGAGGCTGTCCAGTCAAATTTCCTAATGTTCCTACATTCGTGAGATCAAAACTTCTATACGCCCATCCTCCGGTACTTCCAGTATTTTGAAATCCGGAATAATTTAATCCATTTATTGACGCATAGTATCCGAAAAAATCCCAATTTTGTTCCGAATCGTTTTGAAAATAAAAATTAAGCTCTGCCTCATTCGCATCACTGAGATTAAATGGACCATATACCATCCAAGAGTTCATATTGTTATCGTATTGACCGCAGTCAGGCATGTCGCCTGTAGCCGCTGCCCAAGCGGACCAACTTCCAGTATGCGGGTGACAATTCACATCATCCCAATAATCATTTCCACTGTTAGAGTTATTATCATAAGCTTGCCAACTGCTCCCTCCGGGAGGGAATGCTCCCTCAAAATTCTCTGTCATAATTGTTTGCCAACCCGCTTGGACTACGGGCGTATTTTCCGCTGTATTTTCAGGCTTCTTTGTATCATCATCTGGATCAAGGAATTGAACATTTGCATTTTTGAAATCTAAAGTAACCTCGGATTTTTCAAAAAATATTTCGTCTGTATGATTTATTCCATCCTCTATTTTGAAAGTACGTTTATTTTTAGGTCTCTCAGGTATCTCTTGAGGGAGCTTCTTATTCTCAGAAAGCTCTCCTTTTTCTGATTTTAAAATATCTTCCAAAAATTGAGTTTCTGGTTTTTGATTTTCTCTTTCCTCCTTAACGGACTCTAATTCTAACTGTTCAGGCTGTTCAGAAAATTTGCTTTCTTCTCGAAGATTATTTGTGTCTGACATGGTCTCGAACAATGTATCCGTCTCCGGAGTGGTATAAACTGCCTCAGTTTTCGCACTTACTCCCGCAAAGTAGTCTTTTTGAATCTTAGGAGCGGAAAAATCCGCTGCCGCTGGGGGTATTTCCTCGGCTTTTCCACGAGCACTCATGGGAATTCCTGCCAGGATATTGACCATGAGAAATATTGCAGCAGTACCGATGGAAATATATTTTTGAAAAAAGCGGAGGATGGGAGGAGTTTTCATAGAAACAAGAAAAAATATTTTTCGAAAGAAGAAATGTTTTTGAATTTTATTTCAGAGAAACCAACCTACTTCAGATCTTCATCACGAGGAGAATTATTGACGCTTGGAGTCGTAACAGAACTTGGCAAAAAGTCCGTTCTCCATACATATAATCCCATCTCTCCACGCGTGATAAATCGCTCAGGATCTTCATCTCTTGCTTTTAAAATTCCCTGGTTAAGCGCGAGCTCAAAATAGGGAAGATACCAAGGGGACGAATCCTTATCTTTGATTTTTATGTCATTAACTTCGATGAGAATTTTTATTCCTTCACTGAGTCTCACATTCCATTCTGGATGAAAAAATCCATCTGCGTATCCTTTTATCCATCCGCGCTCTTTCGCATAACACACGTACTCTGCAAACCATTCCTCATGAACATCAGCAAAACAATTTTTATAATCGCCCTCTTTTGGAATATCTTCTCCCGCACTTTTAATGACAATTTTTAAAAACTCTGCGCGAATTATCTCTTTATCTGGACGAAAAGTCCCATCCGCATAGCCTTGAATAATTTCTTTTTTTTGTATCTCTTGAATTGCCGTTCGAATTTCATCATCAACATTTTCAATATCAGAAAAAACGCGTATCCCATCATCGTTTCCAATCCCTATCTCTCGAGTATCACGAACTCCTGAAAGATCTTCTTTCTCATTTTTTTGAGATGAGGAGGAAGGATCTTGATACATTATTTCACCGTTGATAATAGGACCATTATCATCTTGAGAAGGAGGTATTTCCGAGGTATCAGGATCGAAAAATGGGACTTCCTCGTGCTGCTCCTCAATAATATTACCTTGGTCTCTCTCTTCTGGAGGAACCTCTTTTTGAGCAGGAGATTCTTGAGCAATATCGGAATCATCATTGTTTCCGGGTTGATCTTCCCTACTTTTTCTAGTTGAGCATTCAGTTGAATCACACGAAATGATGCCACTTAAATCTTCACTCTCTATTTCTGAATTATTTGTAGAAGCATGGACATGAAGTGATGTGATCACGAAAGCAAATATAAATGTAAGACTCATGAGCCGTTGTATTTTCAGGCGAAGTATGGGCATGAACATCGGGAAGAAAAAGTGAAAAAATTAAAAAAAACAGGAATAATCCGATGAGAATCGGGGTCGTCATTGTTTTTTCCCGCATAAAACTAAAGTCATTCGCGATTGTGCCTGTTTTACCACTAATATGCCTATATGGCAATACTTTTCTTAAGAAATTCTTAAAAATTTAGCTGTTTTTTCGCACCATATTCTCCTGTTTATGGATAGTGCAAAAGTGTCGTCGAAGTTCGACAACACTTTTTTCATCATACAAAAAGCCCCAAACCTTTCGGCTCAGGGCTTTCAGACAAACCCGATGAATTCATCATTTCATTAAATCGTAGGTTCAGATCTAGAATTAGAATCAGAATCAGGATTTCCTCTAAATGATGGGTCTATAATATCATTAGGATTCTCCTCAAATAATGGGTCTATAATACCCTTTGTATCAGGTGCAGCCCCTCGTGATCCTGAATTACTGCCAGTTGAAGCTGGCGCTGGAGTAAACTCTGGATTTACCATTTCAGAAATTCCTTCTGGTCCAACGTTATCGAGTTCTTCAAGAAGTTTGGCTCCCACAGTCATCATCTTCGCTCCAGTCGCACGAACCATTGGTCCATCAAGATTCATTTTCCCAGTGTTTCCTTCT
>JACRHZ010000041.1 GCA_016220175.1 Candidatus Peregrinibacteria bacterium | reverse complement strand
CGGCCTTTCTCCGGAGGAACGTTTTATCGTTTCTCTTCCTGCTTCTGATTTTTATGAAAAAGCTTTTGCGTTGATGCCTGCGCTTCGTGAATTTGCGTAACCGTCCCATTTTGGGCGGGTGGTCATATGAAGAGAAGCGGTAAAATCGTTCCTTTTTTCAAAGTCTGTGAAATGGAAGTTTTTCCGTTCAGGGAGCGGAATTTTTTTCCGCAGTCCGTAAATTTCCGATATCTCCTTCGCAGAATATATCCATTGAGCCATTTGCTGGCTCCGGGAAAGGATTGAAAGGCTTTGATGGATTTGAGTCGTGCCTGCAGATGAGAATTGTATGATTCAATGATATTCGTGGTCGTGGGAGCATGGGGAATGAGACTGGCTGCTGTGAGGTCCATGAATCTTTGATGAATTCGTACGATCACATTCAAAGCTATTTGATTCCCCTCATATTTTTTCAGGAGTTTGAATGCCCGTTTTGCGAAATCCGGTCGCGTGAGTTTCACGGTGAAAAGTTCTCGTTTGAGATCAAAGACCAATCCCCGATATTTCTCTTCCGTTCGAACGGAGAGATCCCTTCGGATATTCTCCAAAAAATGATTCTGACAGATCTGGATCATGACCCCGGGAAAGATATATCGGGCAGCCTGCTGGATGTTCTCATTGTCATCACAGATCACGATCTGGAGGGGATATCGAATACTTTTCAAATAGCCAAAATACTTCAGCCAGGATTGATAGCTTTCGGAAGGAGCCAGTGTGAAAACCGGAATATCATGACTCAAATAGTCGAGTCCCCAGAGGAGTGGAATCTTCTGTTCATATCCTTTCACGTTCACATACTTGCCATCCACCACCAGGATGCCGCAAAAACGATCACAGTATTTTTTCGTGAGATCATTGTTGTGGGGTAGATTTTGAAGTTCCTGAAAATACTGTCTGGCAATCACCGACTTGGATCTTTTTTCTTTATCTGCAATCTTGCGAAACGGTTTTCCATCCAGATGATCTTCTATGACGGACAGAGGCTTTTTTCGATGATCCAGCGAAAACCAGAAGAAACATTGTCGGCACTGGTATCGTTTCAGTCCTCTTCGTGAACCTTGCTTGATGGTTTTGAGACTGAGGCATTTCTTACAGCGAGGATTTTTTTAGGCATTGTATGGAAGGTTAGAGTAGTCTAACATTAGAATATCCGCTCCCTCATGGGCAACAGAACTATTTTTGCCCGCCCAAAATGGGACGGTCGCCAAAATCAGTCTATTCATCCAGAAAAAAATTCTGAGGTGCTTTTGTGAAGACCTCACGGCCACCAAAACAGCATCTTTTTTGGAACTCAATCGCAAGACCGTGGATCTGTATTTCAACCTGTTTCGCGAAAAAATTGTTCGGTATTCCATCGAAGAAGCGAAGTTTTCGGGAGAAGTGGAAATTGATGAAAGTTATTTTGGAGCAAGAAGAGTTCGAGGCAAAAGGGGGAGAGGAGCTGCCGGAAAAACACCGGTCTTTGGCATTTTGAAACGGCAAGGAAAGGTGTTTGTCACGATCGTGAAAAAATGTTCCAGAAGGGAACTTTTACCCATCATTCAAGGCAAAATCCTCGAAGGCAGTACCATCCATTCTGATGGCTGGAAGGCGTATGATGGACTCATTTTGAACGGCTACGATCATTATCGTGTGCACCACAGCAAGAATGAATTTGCGAGAGGCAAGAATCATATCAATGGCATTGAATCCTTCTGGAGTTATGCCAAACGAAGACTCTCCAAGTTCAACGGGATTGCTTCAGGAAAATTTCATCTCTATCTCAAAGAGTGTGAATTTCGGTTCAATTACCGCAAGGAAAATATGTATGCTAAAATGCTAGCAATTCTCAAAAAATATTAATGTTTGCTGGGCAATACCCTTGATTTATCTTTAGCTACAAAATCTCTTTCTCGGACACAGCGAAGAACAGAAAGAAAAAAAACCTCACAATTTATTGAAAACCGTCCTCATCGTGGAAATGACGGACATCGTTTTCTCGATTGATGCCGTCACCACGGCCATCGCATTCAGCAAAAAAATCTGGGTCCTCTGGATCGGCGGTGTCGCAGGAATTATCGCCATGAGATTCGCATCAGGATTT
>JACRHZ010000040.1 GCA_016220175.1 Candidatus Peregrinibacteria bacterium | reverse complement strand
CCACAATCAAAAGGCGCATAGCTTTGTGGCAGGGGCTGAGAAACTTTGATAGAATAGGGATACAGTGGACATTCACAAAAGAAAAGGCAGATCAAAAAATGAGTCAGCACTACATCTGAAAATTAATTTGTCATAATAGTAGTATAAAAATACCAATTTTGCCCCCGATTGAAAAGAGTGCTCTTTCCCCAGCTTGCATCGATGTCTTTTTCCCAGAGGCAAATAAATTTTACTTTAAGGCAACGCCATTTTCGACAAAAAATTGCATGGGAAGAGAGACATCATGATATAATCGGAGCCATATTCTTTTTTATAAAAAAATATGGCAAAAGCAGCAGCGTCTAAAAAAAATACTAAAATACAAAAAGTAGAAGGAGACTCAAGATTCTTCTGCTGTGACGGAAATGTATTTTGCACCACAGAAGAGCTCTATAATGCGCTTCTCGTGATGCCAGATGATGTCTTTTCGCATCATTCCAATTCAGAAAAATGCGATTTCGCGAGTTGGGTCGCAGATGTTTTTAGCAAAAAGCAGGCAGCAACAAAAATGCGAAAAGCATCCGCGTCAAAAGAAAAAATGCAGATTATTGTGGGAGAAATAATCAAATAACAAGGTAATAATGTCTATATTTTTCATGAATTTACTGTGTTTCGAGAACCCTCTTTTCTCGAACAATGAGAAGTATTCCTATGGCGAGGAGAGTGAGGAGCGCAGAAAAATAAAATGGTGCCGTGATACCAACTTTATCCCATAAAATACCGGCAATAAGAGATGCAGGCAGAGCAGCGAGTCCGATAATCATTTGGAAAGTGCCGAGCGTGCTTGCTCGAAGTTCAGGCACAGAAAGTTCAGACACTAAAGCCCTCTGTACCGGTTCGATTGCTCCTAAATGGAGTCCATAGAGCAAAAAAGCGATAATTATGCCCACTGGATTCTGAAAATAAATAAAAACGACGCAGGCGAATAACCAAAAAATAAACGACAGTATGAGCACCGGCTTCCGATTGATTTTGTCGGCGAGTTTTCCAAACGGGAAAGATACAATTGACGCCATTATGCTATACACCAAATACAGCACGGGTATAGACGCTCCGGCAAAACCAAACTTTTGTGCGTAGATGAGGAGAAAAGAATAGCTGAAAGATGATAAAGCAAAAATGGTGCTGAGGAGGAGGTACAGTTTTAAATCCCGATGAAAATCCCGAAATGTAATCCCTTTAAAAATCTTTTTGTCAGCACCCACATATTCTTTGGTGGAGCGAAAGATGAGAATTGCTCCCACGAATGACGGGATTGCTGCAAGGAAAAAAAGATTTTGGTATCCGAAGTATTTAAAAAATATAATAGTAAAAATTACGCCACAGACCGCTCCGAAATTATCCATCATCCGCAAATAGCCGAAATTCCTGCCCCTATTTTGATCAGTGGATATATCGGCAATAATTGCATCTCTTGGCGCACCACGCATTTTCCCGGCACGATCGAGTACCCGAAACGGAATAAGAAAATGCCACGTCGGCGAAAACGCATATCCGATACGCGAGAGTCCAGAGAAGATATATCCGAGCCATACAAAGATTTTTCTCTTCCCTGTTTTATCGGCGATGTATCCCGAAATTGCCTGTGAAACAGAGACGATAGCGTTGCCGAGGCCGTCAATAAAACCCAAAACAGCCATATTTGCTCCGAGTACCGAAGTCAGAAACATCGGCCACAACGGGAAAATAATATCCGAGCCGAAATCGTTGAGAAACGATGCCCAGCCGAAAATTTTTAAAGTTTTTTTGGGTGTATTTTGAGGAATCATATATGAGATGGGGATTATTGTTGGCGAAGATTCGTCATACAAAGGGCGAGATTGGATTACATATGAGACAACAAATATGAACACCTGAGCATGAAGAAGCTAAGGGAAATATTCGTTCATGGCAAGTAAAGTTTTCGGAATATTTCATACAAAACGAATTGTGCAAAGCAATGAAAAGTTTTATCTTTCACGTCAGCAACTTTTACATTTTTATTACCAATCATGAAATTTTTAGAAAAATTATTAACAATGTTTACGTTTTTATTTATGAGTGCCCCATCAGCGTTGGCTGCCACATGCACATTAAATGGGAAAGAGATCCCTTGCGACCAAATGCCGGGGTGGTTTTGGGCAGTTTCCATTGGAATGACTCTCCTCGGACTATTTTGTTTCATATTCTGGCTGCGAATGCTGCTTGATGCGATTCGGAATCAAACGAAAGACAAAACTATGTGGGTACTTATCATAATTTTTCTCAATGTTCTTGGTGCAGTTATCTATTATTTTTCTGAAAAGAAAAAAAGAAATACGTAGGCAGTGAGTTCCTTCGCCAAAAATCACGAACTAAAGTACTATAGCGCTCGTGAAAAAGTATGTTATCTTAAAACCCGGCCGTGAAAAATCTCCAAAAAATTTCCATCACTGGATTTTTTCCGGCGCAGTTGCGTCCTCTTCTGATTTTGAAGATGGAGAAATTCTCCCCGTGGTGAGCTCTCAAGGAGAACTTTTGGGACATGCGTATTTTAATCGCGCATCGGGAATTTGTGGAAGGTTTGTTTCTTTTGGAAAATCCGATCCTCTCGAGACAATACAAAATCATTTAGAAAAAGCGTTCGCTCTTCGAAAGAAGATTTTTGAGAACGAAGATACCACTGCGTACAGGCTCGTGAATAGCGAAGGCGATTTTCTTCCCGGACTTATTGTTGATGTGTATGGAGATATTGCAGTTTTGCAAATCACAACGCTCGGAATGGAAAAATTAAAACCGATGATAGTGGAATTTTTGAAAAATATTCCCGGAATTACTGCCATTTATGAAAAGTCGGATAGCTCGGCACGGAGAGAAGAAGAAATGCTCCCGTTTGTTTCATGGCTCTACGGAAAAGAACGCGAAGAAGTCATCGTAAAGGAACGCGGAATATCATTCTCCATTCATTTTCCCACTGCGCAAAAAACTGGACTTTTTTTGGATCAACGGGAAATGAGAACGCTTGTCCAAAAATATGCCAAGGGAAGAACTGTGCTGAATTGCTTTTCTTACACGGGAGGATTTAATCTTTTTGCACTTCAAGGCGGCGCAAAAAAAGCAGATGCTGTTGAAATTGTCGGAGCGCATCGACAAAGTTTTGAAAAAAATATTGAAATAAATGGATATAAAAAAACTCAAGCAACTTTTTTCGAAGAAGATGTATTTGAATTCTTGAGGAGTGAAAAAGTTCATGGATATGATTTTATTATTCTCGATCCTCCCGCATTTGCGAAAAAGAGAGATGATACGACGCGCGCCTGCCGTGGATACAAAGACATGAATCGACTTGCCATGAAAAATCTTCCGGAAAATGGATTTCTCCTGACTTCATCCTGTTCGCATTTTGTTGATCGAAAACTCTTTCAACAAGTTGTTTTTGAAGCTGCAGTAGAGGCGAACCGGGAAGTGCAAATTTTCTCAGAACATATTCTCGCGCCAGACCATCCGTTAAACGTATATCATCCGGAAGGAGAATATTTAAAAAGCTTTCTTCTCCATGTTCGAGATTCATGAGAGAAGAGACGAGAGACAAAGATTCTGCTCAAAATTACTGATTTTGGAAAAAAAAGGAATTCCCTACTTGGGCATCCCTTTTTTGCTATAAATCTGTATCTTCCACTCTTAATCCTCTTCCTTGAGATCTTCTGTCTCTGTAATCGGATTCAAATTCCTCACAGGATTTTTTTGCAACACTTCATTAGTGTAAATAAAAAAAACGAAACCACGGTTGACTTTTTTAAAAATACATGATATAAAACGCTCTCAAAAAAATAACTTCATCTTGATATAGTATGTCATCAAAAAAAAAGCAAACATCTTCAGAAAGCGGACTACAACTCGTGAAGGATGCTGACTTGAGACCAACTAACGTGAGGGAGCTTCAGCGTGCACCCGATAGTCTGCCTCCTGGAGAAGACTCTATAAACGTCGATCCTTCTACTCTTACAACAATTATTGCAATACTTCTTGCTACCAGACAACGTGCGTATAGTAATCTTGAACAAATTATTCTTGGTGAAGAAAACTCAGTAGATGAAGAAACACAAAACGCTAATGATTATTTTAAAGAGTATCTTCGAGAAAATGTCGAAGCTGCAAAAATAATCGCCGAGATGCAAGAAATTATAAATGAATTCCAAGAGAGAATGCCTCGAATTCTTAAATCAAAATGCATTGATGGTAGAGTCCATGGGAGCAAAGCAATTGGTCGTCCACAGACAACAGTACTCTTTTGTCGCACAGATGGGGGAAATCTTGATACGAGCTGCGATAACACTGTCTTTTGGGGACGTGTTGCTATGGTCGTTCAGGATGCAAAAGTTAACACCCCAGGAACGCCAGCTATTTTCTTTGCACTTGGACACCATGCAACGGAAGGTTATGGTGGTGGTTGTGCAGCACATAATGGCGACTATAATAAGGCATTACAAGCTGCTAAGGATCAAGTGGATGCAGTTCGTAAGGAATATAAAAGCTCCAATGATATTTATTGTATCTACGGAATGCAAAATACAACTGATATGTCAGAGTCTCTTATATTTGAAGACGGAAGCCAAATTGATAATGCTCAACTTTTGGATGAACTCGAACTTAATGATCCTATTGACCTTTTTCAAGATAATTTTCTTGATACGAAAATTACTGACGTGGCAACAAACCGATATGTTAACGGACTCACTCCGAGGCAGCAACTTACAGGAGGTGCATCCGTTCCGATGTACTCTAATCTCCAAACAACTCTTGCTATGGAAGCGTATCTTTCACGAGAGCTTTGCAGTATTCAGGGGGCTGGTAGTACTCGTAATTTCATCCTTAAACCGAAAATCTTCGAATTACTTCAAGGAAAGTTGAACGCCGTAGAAGGACTTCCTGATTCTTTGAAGGGATCACTTTTGTATCAGATGGTGTGGAATATGGCCTATACTCTTCATCAACGTAACCGTTTAGCTCAAATGACAACAGATGAAAGTACTCTTTACTTAGAACACGCTGAGGATCTTGTCTGTTACGGTGAGGGATTTGAGCTTCTTCCTCGAAATAAAGCTATTTTGGCAAAGACGGGACGTGGAAAAGATAAGGAAGCACTCGAGGTGGCGAAGAATGTTTTGATGAAAAATCGAAAGAAACGCTCCGATTCAGGAAAAGCCCAGGATCATCTACCGTTAGTTCATATAAATGTTGAAGTTACAGGGGGAATTAATAATTGGGACACTCTTAATGTCCTCGTTCAAGCACCTTTGAGCGCGCGCTTAAAAATTGTGCGTGAGGTTTTTGGCGACGATGTTCGTGTTCTTACTACCTATTCACATCAACATGAAAAACAATTTTATCCAATAAAAATTCAACCTGAAATTCTTGATGCTACTGGCACTGTTAGTAAGGGAGATCCGCGTGAGTGTTTCCCCATGAGTACAGTTCGCGGTCTTAAAAGAAAAAACACCACCAAAGATGAATTAGAGCGCCGTCAAATGGCATATAGAGACCTTATGTTGAAGGCGGCTGCTTAGAATTATGTCAAAGTCATGTTTTGTTGCGGACTGAAAAGACAAAACTCTTCTCTCCTTTTCCCCATATGTCTCCGCCTTCTCTTCCTGTATAGTTCTTCTTGTTCTTCACAAGAACTATGAGATTTTTCAGTTCAAAAAGTTGGGAAAAATACATTCGAAACGGTATTTTTTTGCTTTTGGGAATGATGATTTTTTGTCTTCCCATTGCGTTTTCCCTGGAAACATTTCAGGTATTTGAGATTAATAAATTTTCACTGTTTGTTCTTTTGGAAAGCCTGATCCTTTTGCTTTTTGCCATTGGATTAATTTGTAGTGTCATACAAATTTTCATTCCTCAAAAATTTGGCTGGACGCAGGTATTTTTTCTTCTTTTTCTCCTGAGTATTGTCCTTTCCGGAGCGCTTGGACACGCTCCGCTGCTTTCCTTCTGGGGATCTTCGTATCGCCATTTTGGGGGATTCTTGGTCATCCATCTCCTGCTTCTCGGAACCCTCATTTCTGCTTTAAGACCGACAGAAAAAGAACGGTTTACTTTTTTTATTTTCCCACTACTTCTTGGTGGAATCCTTCAAGGAATTTTGGGGATTTTTCAATACATTTCCCCTGAGAGTTTTTTCACAGAACTCAAGATTGAGAATGCTATTTTAAGAAGTTATGGGACACTCGGTCATCCGAATTTTTTTGCGCAGTTTCTTTTGTTCCCATTCTTTGGCGCACTGGGGATTTTGTTCAATAGAAAAGAAAGGCTGATGCTTCGCATCTTTGCTCTTTCAGCAGCATTATTTTCGTTTCTCGGAATAATTTTGAGTCAAGGACGAGGCGTGTTTTTGGGACTCATATTCGGAAGCGTTCTCTTCATTCTCCTTTCTGTTCCGAAATGTGGACATTTTTTGATGAGATATTTGGGGAAAATATTTGTGGGAATGAGCTTATTCGCTGTCGGAATAGCATTCTCCCTTCCTCTTTTTTTTCCATATTTAGAGTCATTTTTGGGAGAAAGGGCAAGAAGCGTTGAAACTCGAATGCTGCTCTGGGAAAAAGTCCCAGAAATGATTTCAGAAGCTCCATTTTTTGGTGTGGGTCTCGAAAATTTTCCGATCGCAATTGCTCCATTCATTTCTCCAAAAATCTTTGAACTCGAACACTTCATGAGTTTTGCAGATCGAAGCCATAATTTTTTTCTTGATATCCTCGTACAGTGCGGAATTTTTGGTTTTTTTTCCTTTTTAGGTTTTCTTTATTGTGTCTTTTCTGTGAAATCGAGGAAAAAATTTCACCAAACAAATCGAAAATACATTGCGGGCATTACGGCAATTCTGGTGGCATGGCAATTTGGATTTCCAGTAGTCACTGACGCCGTTTTATTTACCATATTTTTGGCGCTTTTCTTCACACCTTCTTCGCAAAAATCTTCTGATACAAAAATGAAGTGGCGAAAAAGTATTTCTGTTCTTCTTGTTGGAATTTCCGTATTTTCTCTTTTTGGGATGATCAGAATTTGGAATGCGGATCGTCTATTTCTGAATGGCACAGAAAATAATAACTTGTCTGAGGTTGTTGCTGCCGCAAAATCTTTGCCATGGGAAAGAGGATATCTTTCAGATGCTGTAAGCATGCTCCAAGCAGAAAATCGTCTTCCTGAAGCCGAAAAAATGATTCGTAAATTTCTGAAGCTCAATCCGTTTTCAGGAGAAGGATATTATCTTTTAGCATCAACATTTTTCCAAAAAAATGAATATGATTTGATGGAAATGGCTTTGCAAAAAATGGAAAAACTTGATCCAAAAAATCCAAAACTTTGGGAGCTCTGGGGAAATGCAGAATACGCGAAGAAAAATTATGAAGCTGCCGAGAAAAAATTCGAACACTATCTCAAAATTGCGCCCAAATATTGGAAAATTCCTGAAAATGACAGAGAAAAAAATGAAAAAATTCAGCTCTTTTTTGAAGAGAATCCAAATTTTTGGGAGAATATCCAGATGCTCGCAGAAACTGAGAAAGCTCTGAAGAATGAAGAAAAATATGAGGAATACTGCGCATTTCTCCCAAGCGATTCTTTTTATACGTGCAAATAGAGAAAAATCAGAAACTTATGCCGCTTTTGCAAAGGTCTCATAAATCTGTTGAATACGCTCTTCCAACTCACTCGAAGTAATTATTTGCTGATCTTCTGGAATTGCATTTGTAAATTCTCTGAGCATTTTTGTGGTTTCTTCCCAGATTTTTGTCAATATTGGTTTTATTTTATCCGCATTTTTCTCGAGAAAACCAGAAGGAAATTCTCCCAAGATTTGTGACACGCCCTGCAAACATTCTTCGAATCTGTCCGACATCATGGCGCGTATTTCATCTGGAGACAATTGCCCATTTTCTGCTTGAGAAGAACGTAGCCCTTTCAAATACTCTTCTGAGAGATTATTTGAATATTTTTCAAATATTTTTGTAATATTTGCCGAGTAATTTTCCAAAATTTCTCCCAATTCCTTTCCTCCAGCATCTCTCAGACAAATTCTCTGGATACCATCTTCATATAAAACAACGCCAAAATTGTCAATTTGAGAAAACGTATGACTATCCGAGCTAATAGCGCCTTTTGTGACTTTCTCCAATTCTTGTAAAAATTCTGGAAATTCCGCCCAATTGTGAGGCAGGCTATGGGCTTTTCTCTGAGCACTCACAAGACCAAGAGATGCAATGGTTGGCGCCACGAGGTGTGGATACTTTTGATCTACACTTCCCTCACGAAGATTTTGTAAAACCCCATTTATACCGTCGCCCTGAAGACCTGCTCCGCCAAATGATGGCGCTAACATCCAAGAAAGAAGTATTTGTGAGTTCTTTATTATCGGCAAAATTAGATCTTGTACTCTCGACAAATCAGGAGTTTTAAAAGCAACGCCTCCATCAACTTCAGCTATTCGTGTTGAACCTTTTCGTATTTCCATAAAAATATTTTGAATTTAAAGCGCGTGCACTTTACAGACTTCTGAGAAAATGTCAAGAGACGAGCGAATTTTTTTGTGAGAAAATCTCCTCTATTTGTCAATTTTCAGATTTCTTACTACAATCCCTTCGCTATGCCAAAAACTCGTTCTCAAAAAAAGCGGCTCAGAAAATTTTATCTGAAAACTTTTGGATGTCAGATGAATTATTCTGATTCCGAACGTCTTGAAACAGTTCTCGAAAGTCTGAATCTGAAAAAATCAGAAGTTATGGAAGATGCCGATATTGTTCTTCTCAACACTTGTTCCATCAAACAACACGCGGAGGATCGCGTGTATGGTTTTGTGCACAACGCGAAAAAAGCAAAAAAACTCGTGGGACTTACGGGATGTATGGTAAAAAAATCTTCTACACAAAAAGATGAAGAACATGATCCGCTTCTCAAAAAACATGAAACAATTGATCTCGTCTTTCGGATTGAAGATTTGCCAAAAGTTCCAGATTTATTACAAAAGTATGATCCGAAATTAAAACGTCCGGAATATGAATTCGACACAGAAGATTATTTCCATATTTCCCCAAAACTTCAGGAAAATTTTCGCGCATTTGTCCCAATTATGACCGGATGTGACAAGTTCTGTACGTATTGTGTTGTGCCATTTACGAGGGGAAGAGAGAGGTCTCGCCCGTTTCGAGATATTGTAAAAGAATGTAAAAACCATGTAGCAAACGGAGTGAAGGAAATCACTCTCGTGGGACAAAATGTGAATGCATATTTTCTCGATGACTCAAAAAAGAAAATGCTTCAAAAGCAAACAGATTTTGCAGTGCTTCTCGAAAAAGTTGCGGAAATTCCAAAACTCAAACGACTCAAATTTACCTCTCCACATCCTCGGCACATGGGAAACGATGTTCTTCAAGTAATCGCGAGGAATGAAAATATTTCCCGAAGTATTCATCTCCCGGTGCAATCGGGATCATCTTCTGTACTTCAAAAAATGGGCCGCGATTATCGCATTGAAAAATTTAAAGAAATCACGAAACGCGCTCGAGAACTTATTCCCGGAGTCACTCTTACCACCGATATTATTGTTGGATTCTCGGGCGAAACGGAAGAAGATTTCCAAAAAACGCTCAAACTTTTTGATGAGGAACAGTTTCTTATGGCATACATTTCCAAATATTCTCCGAGAAAAGGAACATTCGCCGGAGAAAAAATGCCCGATGATATTTCGCGAAAAGAAAAAAAAAGAAGGCTCGATATCGCAAATGAAAAACTTAAGAAAACAGCACTCCATGAAAATAAAAGGGCTGTCGGAACACGAGAATATGCGCTCATTGAATCGGTAAATGCAAAGAATATTGCGACGGGAAAAACTGAATTTGGGAGAACGGCAATGGTTCCAGTTGGAAAAAAAGGGAAGAGATTTATTGGGGAAATTGTTCCTGTGAAGATTACGGAAGCGGATACGTGGGTGGTGAGGGGAGAACTTCTCTGACCTGTCACCCCGGACTTGATCCGGGGTCTCAATTTTAATATAAAAGAAAAAATAGACGAATTGGCATTATTTACTTTTTTGTGTTCATGAAGAAATTTGAGATTCCCACTGGAGTTTATCCCGATGAAAATCGGGACGGAATGACAAAAAGTGGCTTTTCCATCCTTCTCCCCGACATTCGGAGCGGATGGAATGTCGGCGCATTTTTCCGAACCGCAGATGGACTTCACGTTGAGCATATTTATCTCACGGGAATTACGCCATATCCTCCACATAAAGAAATCGTAAAAACCGCTCTCGGTGCAGAAAACATGGTACCGTGGAGTTATCATGTGAATTCAGAGGACGTAGTCAAAGAATTGAAAATGAGCGGAATTACAATTGTTGCACTGGAGACAGGAAGAGATTCTATTTCCATCGAAAAATTCATCCCGAAATTTCCTCTCTGTCTCATTGTCGGGAATGAAATCGATGGCATTCCAGAAACAATCCTGAAACTCACCGATGAAAAAATTTGTATTCCCATGAGGGGAAAAAAGGAAAGCTTTAATGTGGCAATTGCAGGAGCGATCGCGATGTGGGAAATAGCAAAGCACAAAATACAAAGTACAAAACAAAAAAAATAGGCTAATAATTCTATGTTTTGTACTTTGTGCTTTGTATTTTGTGCTTCCAAGGTTCCTTCTCTCCCAAAGATAAGGTAAAATCTTCCCGATGACACACACCGAACTCCTCGAATCATCGGCCGAACTTCTCAAAAATATCCAAAATGGATGGGATTGTCTTCATCCTCAAAAAATTGCGCAGGAAATTGCGGAACTCAAGATAAAATCGGAGAGTCCGAGTTTTTGGGGAAATCAGGAAGAAGCGAAAAGTGTCTCCAAACATTTGGCAGCTCTACAAAAAAAAGAGACTCTTTGGACAGGTCTTCTCTCCGACACAAAAAGCCTTTTGGAACTTATTGAAATGGTGGAAGAAAATTCTCCGGAACTTTCAGATCTGGAAAAAGAATATATATCTACTTTGCAAAAATATTCGAAAGCAGAAACAGACCTCTATCTTTCTGGAGAATATGATGATCACGGAGCAATCCTGGAAATTACTGCCGGAGCGGGAGGAACAGAGTCTCAGGATTTCGCGGAAATGCTTCTTCGCATGGAACTCAGATTTGCAGAACGCATGGGATGGAAAACGGAAATTCTCGAAAAATCTGACGGGCAAGAAGCCGGAATTAAAAGTGTTATCGTTGAAGTAAATGGAGAAAATGCATTTGGATATTTACAGGGTGAAAAAGGAACTCATCGGCTTGTACGCCAATCTCCATTTAATGCCAAAAATCTGAGACAAACTTCTTTTGCCGGAATTATGGTTTCTCCGCTTCTTGAAGCAACTGATGCCGAAGATGTTTCCATCGAAGAAAAAGATATTCGTGTCGATACTTTTCGCGCGCAAGGCGCTGGCGGTCAGCATGTCAACAAAACTGATTCTGCGGTGCGTATTACGCATTTTCCAACAAATATCGTAGTTACCTGCCAAAATCAAAGGTCTCAACATCAGAATCGAGAAAAAGCGATGCAAATACTTCGCTCACGACTCGTGGAAGAAAAAAGATTAGAAGAAGAGAGAAAGACCGCGGCAATTCGTGGAGAACACGTTTCTGCAGAGTGGGGAACACAAATTCGAAATTACGTACTTCATCCGTATAAACTCGTAAAAGATGTTCGTACTCAACATGAAACAACGAATCCTGATCTTGTGCTCGATGGAGAACTCGAAGAATTTGCAAAAAAATTTTTAGAATGGAAAACGAGGAAACAACATCGAGAATAAAAGAAATACATTCTTTCCCATCATGCTGGACAAAAATCTAAGACTGCTCTTTCGGATTTCGGATGACAGCGATCTGTTTTCTTTTTCGAAATAGGATCGTAAGAGTAGCAAGAGAGAAAAGTCCGAGAGATATTTGCCATGTAAAATCCGATGAAAATTCATTTGGAACCGTTCCTTCCAATACCTGAAGAGGAGGCTCTTTTTTTGAGAGTACGTCAAAACTCAGAATCGTGTTTTGCGGCGAAAGACTGACGCTCATATCATCACCTTTTCTCAGAATCTGCTCTAGAAAAAATTCATGCTGTGGATTCTTTACATCGAAGGCATACGTATGAATACTTCCATCTTCGAGAATGAGAGAAATTTCTTGTTCAGAGAAATCAGAAATTTTTCCCGAGACGAGAATTGGAGAAGATGAAACACTCTTTTCCCCATTTTTTGTTGATGGAGATGTGGTTTTGAGTGTTTTCTTTTTGACCTGTTTCACGCGGATGTATTCTGCCCCTGATGCAGAAAAAATTTCTCCGTCTCGTGCTTTTTCCCAAGAAATTTGTGCACGTTCTTCTCCGTGAAAATCAATGAGAAGAACTTTCCCTTCAGAATTTTTGAAAGTAGGGATGTCTTTCCCTGTAAATAATTTCTCTTCTCCTTTTTCGAAAAATGTTTCCGGAATTTCTTTCGTTATTTTCCCATTTGAAACCTTCCAATTTCGAAGAAATCCTGATACTTCAGAAGTATTTTTGAGAACAATTTGTTCGTTTCCAGAATCCTTTCCGAGTGGATTCGGGAGAACGGATACAATTTGAGCAGAAGTAATTTCATCCTGCCTCAGGCCTTCATCAAGAGAAAGCACCGCAACATCTTTTTGGAAGATTTTTATTTCTTCCGGAGTTCGAAGAAGCGCATGAACGAGATATTTCCCCTCCGGAATTGGACTTGAGTAGGAGATGGAGAATTTTCCAGAATCATCACTTTCTCCGCTCACAAATTCATTTTGTCCCGCGATTTCAAGACGCACATGAGATTTTGGTTCGGCTGCACCTGAAAAAATGATGGTGTTTTGCTCAATACTTTGATCAAGGTGAAAATTCGCCATCACGTGGGCATCATATTTTTTCCGCACTTCCGATGTTCTCTCTTCAAAAACTTCTGGATCGCCTCCAAAACTCGCTTCAGTGGCGTCAGGAATTCCATCATGGTCACTGTCTTTCCGCGGAAAAGATATTTCATGAAGCGTGCCTTTGAGATTTTTTTCTTCTTGGTGAATTCTCTCTGATTCCCATTGAAAAGCATTATCATGAAGACGAAGAATATCGTTTTCTTTTGCATTCTCCCATTCTGCTTTTTGGAAACTGCCATTTGGAGAAATGATGAAAATTGCTCCATTCTCATTTCGAAGTGTTTTGAGTGGCGTATTTTCGGCCGAAATACGAAACGTCTCCCCTTCTCGCATTCCTATAGCCGGGAACGGCAATATATCACTTCCGACGAGGACAATCCATTTTGAGATATCGGGAATATCACGCCTGGCTGTAATTTCAAACCATTCAAATCCATCATCTTTTCCTTCGGGATTTGGAAGAATTTGTGAAAGAAACAGTTCTTCTGTTTCCACTGAGGAAATTGTTTGTATCTCTGAAAGAAGAAAATCTTTCGCAAAATTCGTATCGATTTCATTTTTTCGCTGTAAAAGAGTCATTTCGGAAGATACATTTTTGGGAACGCACATCGGCGCTTCCCACGTAACCCATTCCGAATTCATCTCCTTTTCTCGAAGAAAGGAATAGTGTTCCATTTCATTTGAAACGCCAAAACAGAGGAAATCCTCAGTTTCCCCCCAGGCATCATCAAGACTCAAAAAAATATTTTCACTCGAAATATCGGTCATAAAAAATGAATATTCTTCCTTTGGCTCAAGAAGAACTTCTGAGAATGTACGAAGTTTCTGTTCACTATTTTTCAGAGTAAATCCAAGAAGAGAGGCGTTTTCATTTCCTGCATTTCGAATGTTTATCCGAAGTGTTTCATGGGGAAGAAAGAGAATGGAATCAATCTGAAAATTTGTCTGTGCTGCAGAAATGGGCGAAGTGGGATTTGGTGCTCCGAATGTTTGCACTTCTGTCGGGAAAAAATCAGACTGCGTATTTGTATCAACTCCATTTTTTCGTGCGAGCGACATGGATTTTTCGAGAAGCGTTTCCGGGAAACACTGCTGATCTGAGGCATTGTTTGAAATCCATTCCAGACGATTTCCCATATACGTCACATCTTCTTTTTCCCCAGGAGAAAAATCTATGGTGTGATTGCTAAAGCAGAGCGCATCTTCAATATCACCATACGAATCAAAAAGAATCAAAGTTTCATCAGTTCCAGTAAGTCCTGGGTGCGTTAAGAAAAAATGCCATCCATATTCCGTTTTTTCAATTTTTTGTTCTTCTTGCTTGAGGGAAAGAACAATGTAATCACCTGTTTTGACAAATGTCTCCGGTGGAAATTCAAAAAAAGATTTATCATCAAATACGTGAAATCCCTTGAGATCGAGATTTGTTTGGCACTCAGCGCAGTATATTTCAATCATATCTCCATGAGGATTTTGAAAATCTACTTCGGAAATTTGAAGAACGATTTCACGAGCAGGGACTGAATCACTCACGGATTCTTGTTTCAGGAGCCCATGCCATGCGGAAGATTTTTTTGAAGAAGATGATGACGATCCAGAAGATCCTTGAATTCCTGGTAAGTGGAGAATATTTTTCGCATTTGGAGTCGGTGTATCGGTGATCGAAAAATTCCCGTTCTTATCGCGCGCAAAACTTTCCCCCTCTTTCATTTTGGGAATTTCAAAACTTTGAAATGACGTTTCGATTACAGCATTCCGATAGAGCGCAATAGTTTCTCCTGTATTATTCAGCTTTCCGCTCATAGTGAGAAGGAGAAAACCATCAGGCGGAATGAGAACTGTTTCAGAAAAATCTGAGAAATTTCTTCGTACTTCTTTTGTTCCTGAACGTTCTGAGAATTGAAGGTTTTTGAGTGAAAGTTCTTTCGCTCCGGAATTCCAAATTTCAATAAATTCCGAAAAAATATCAACTTCATTCAGAAGAATATTCTGTAAATCTTCTTCTGAAATTTCTTCTTCAGGAGGTTCTTCGCCTGGAGGGTCTCCGGCTCCGGGGTCTTCCTCTGGATCCTCTTTTTGATTTGGCTCTCCCGGCGTTGGAATTTCCCAAGAAAATTCTCCAGTATCATTTCTCGAATAACTTTTTCCAGATTCTGATTTCGGAATTTCTCTCGATTCAAAAAAAACTTCCGTTTCCGCATTTTCAAAAAGCTTGATCACTTCTCCGGTATTATTTAATTTTCTCGACATATGGAGAACGAGAAACCCTTGAGCAGCAAGATTTGTCTCTGCTGTAAAATCGCTGAAATTATGGCGAACCTCATTTGCACCTGAAATTTCTGAAAATTGCATATGTGAAATATCCACTGCTTCTTCATTTGGATTCCATATTTCCAAAAATTCTGCTTCGAGATCAATTTCATTGAGGAGAAGCGGCAAGAGATCTGGTTCTTCTCCTGTTTCTCCGGGATTTTCCGGTGGAACTGGTTCCAATTCATCTGCAGAAGCAAGAGACACTCCTCTACACCAGAAAAGGAGTGCGAGCGTCAGAGAGAGGATGAATGAGGAAAATAATTTCCGTGCACAAAGCATAGAATGACAGAAAATTCTTTCTCTATCATGAAATTGCCGCCAAGAAATTTCATATCAAAAAAAACGTGATCTAATTTTTTTGGCTTCCGTACGGGAATACTCGTCTTCATTTTCTGTCGACGGAGCGTGACGACAGAAAATTTTATGATTCGACGTAAAACTGTATGGTATTCATGACTTCATTTCGCGAGTCAAAAGCCGTGATGTGGATCTTGTACGTGTGTTTGTTTTCGAGAGGAAATGTGACACTTCGAACTCCTCCCTTGAGCGAAGCGCTGAATGCCCATGCCGATTTCTCAGTATCCCAAATGAGTATCGAGTATCCAGAAACTTTTGCTCTTTCTTCTTCCGAGGTGAGTTTCCAGCGTATTTCTGCTGATCTTGCTTTTTCGCTCACAAGTATTCGTGAGGCAATTCTCCAAAAATCTCCTAAGTTTTCATAAAAATCTCTTCCGTAGCCAAAACGCGTATGACTCAGAAGATCTTTTGTCGGAATGGAAGAAATGTTTTCATCAGTTTTTTCGAGACATTTTCCATTTTTCATTTCATATCCTTCTCGACAAAAACACGCGTTTGCTGTTTCTGAGGAGGTGATGTGTTTTCCAAATGCACTTTCACAAAGAGTTTCGAGCGGAAGATCATTCACACATATGCCGCCTTCTCGAGAATACGAAAACATTCCTTCAAAACACATACACTTTTTTTCTTCACTTCTATACGAAGATCCTTTTGGACACTCTGGAGCCGTAATATGAGGAGTATGCGGAGAATCAAATTTCACGCGACAAGAAGTTTCATGCCACGGAATTCCGAGTTCATCGCAGTTTTTTGTGCATGTAGAACAGATTCCATACGACTGCTCAGCTTCAGCAGATGGAAAAACTCCTCCATTCATGAGGAGAAAGCCCCCCAAGACTGCAGTAATGAAAAAAAACTTTCGAAACATAGAATCCTGAAAACGATTATTTCTTTTTCGCATTTTTAAATTTCGCCATGAATTTTGTTGCCCTTCCTTCAGTATCAAGGAGCTTTCGTTCTCCGGTATAATGCGGATGGCATTTCATACAAACTTCTGTATGGAGTTCGGGAACAGTTCCCTGAATAGTGTATGTAGCTCCGCATGAACAGGCTACTTTTGTTGCGTATGCAGCTGGATGAATACCTTTTTTCATAATTCCGTGAGTAAAGAGAAATTGCGGGGCGTAATTCTAGAGAAAAGACGCGGAAAACACAAGCTTTTCCCTATCTTTTTAAAAATATTGAATTCTTTGTTTTTTTCCCGTACGCTTTCTTCACGTTTTCGTCGAGACAATGCCTCGCATGAGTTTAAGAAAGTTTTTGGCGTTTTTCTGACGAAAAATATGTGTTCTTTTCCAAGGATTCGTTATTACGTCACGGTAGCTCAGTCGGTAAGAGCGTCGGATTCATAACCCGGAGGTCGGCAGTTCAAATCTGCCCCGTGACACCATTCGACTCGTCGCTTCGCTCCTCGCTCATGGCCTTCGGCCATTTTTTCTTCAGAACAACATACGAGTCGAATGCCCTGAGCTTGTCGAAGGGCATTCGATCATGAAGGACTCAGTCCCAGTCCCTGAACGGGGGCGACTCCGCCACAAAGTGACCCCCTTGGGGCTTTAGCGGAGGAGTCGAAGGACCTCTTCCCACACTCACTTTCATCGAGGAAATCAAGTTTGCCTCATCCACCACTCGATTAGATGATATTTAAAAAAACTCTACTTTTCTCCTTCTATGAAAAATCCTTTCCCAATTTTCGCGCTCTCACTTCTCCTCACTTTCAGTGCATGTTCTTCTCCTCAAAAATCTGAAAAAAAAGAGCCGACAAATCTGCCGACTTCTGAAGTTTCGAAGCCCGACGCCAATTCTGATATTTCTCCTCCAAATGATGAGACCGTAGTACCACCAGAACTTCCTCTCACAATTTCGAGCTCAGCATTTTCAGCAAATACTGCAATTCCCTCAGTATATTCATGTGATGGGAAAGGTGTAAATCCTCCTCTTTCTCTTTCAAATCCACCAAAAGCAGCAAAAAGCCTTGTTCTTCTTGTGGATGATCCTGATGCGCCGGCAGGAACATGGGATCATTGGATTCTGTGGAATATTGATCCTACTGTTTCTCAAATTGGAGAAAATACTGTTCCCGCAAATGCTGTTCAAGGAAAAAATAGTTCTGGAACAAATGGATATGAAGGACCATGTCCACCGTCAGGAACGCATCGATATTTCTTCAAATTGTATGCACTTGATGCCATGATTAATCTCAAAGAAGGCTCTACAAAGTTTGATGTGGAAAGGGAGATGGAGGGACATATTGTCGCATCCGCAGACATTGTCGGACTCTATAGCAGCAAATAGCGCGAGATTATTTTTCCATACTCTAAAAAAGAAGATGTGCCACGTGTTCATCTCTGCCTTTTGTTTTTCTATCTTTCTCCTTACAATGTGCGCACCGATTTTTGTCTTCCGAAATGCTTCTTCGGTATAAAAAATTATTCAAAATTACTCTTTTTCTCATCTGGGGAGTTCTGCTCATCGCAGGAATTATTGGAACAGCTCTTTTTCTGGAACATAGCACGATAAAGGAAGGTGCTTCTCTCCTGAAGCAATATATTGGGGAAAATATTCATGAAATGATTCTTGTGATTCTTCTTCTCTATGTTCTCCGTACTATTATTTTTATTCCGGTTGGAATTCTGGGGCCGCTCATCGCATTTGTCCTTCCCGGAAGATTCTGGCTCGCATTTTTTCTTATCGGAAGCGGAATGTTTCTCTCTGCAATTCTCTCCTTTGGACTCGGAAGACTTCTTGGACGAGAATGGGTTGCAGAGCACGAAAGTGAACGCCTGAAAAGATTTGACGCGGCTGTTAAAGAACGTGGGTTTTTTACTGTCTTTCTTATTCGTTTGCTTATTTTTCTTCCATTTGACCCGGTAAATATCGGCAGTGGACTCTCTTCCATTCGATTCAAACATTATTTTTGGGCAACCCTTCTTGGAGTCTGGCCGGAAGCATTGTATGAAATTTTTATCGGAAATTCATTCTCAAATCCAAAAAATCTGATTTGGGTTGCTGCTTTGGTGCTTTTTGGCGCATGGTGGATTCGTTTTTTAAAAAGACACCCGCACTTTAAGGATATTTTGAATCCGATAAAGCAAATTGAGAAGTTCCAAAAACAGAAAAAAAGGAAACAGATGAATGGCAAACGAAGAAGGAGATTTTGAATGACAGGAATGAAGGCGACACGGTGCCGTGTCGTTTTCTACTTTTTTTGATTCTGCCACGACAATGCGAACACAACTATTCCAATAATGCCGAGGATAATTATCTTCCCCAGTGTTCTCAAGTAAAGAGTGGAGACGCCAAGTATGCTGGAAATTCCAAGGAAGAGCACCATGATGTGAATTTCTTTCCATCCTTTTTTGAGAAGCTCATCGTGAAGATGGCGTTTATCATTCCCATGAAATGGTGATTTCTTTTGCCGAAGTCGATGAAAGACCACTGATGCTGCGTCAAAAAGCGGAATTGCGAGGACTAAAAATGCCGTTGCCATTTTCCCGCCTGAAAAAATGGAAAATGCCGCAATTGCAAATCCAGAAAACATTGCTCCTGTGTCGCCATTCAGCATTTTTGGCGGAGGAAAATTAAAAAAGGTAAATCCAAGATTTGCCGCTCCAAAAATAAATCCCATGGCAGCGAGTTCCTGTTGATTTACGAGCGGCGTTAGGGAAAGTACTCCGAGAAAAATTCCAGAAAGAGCGGAAGCGCCAGACGCGACTCCAGGAACTCCATCAAGCCAATTCAATGTATTGATGAGGATAATAACCCACATCACCGTGATCACAGTGGAAAAGAAAGGCGTGAGTTCAAACGCAGTTCCCCCGAGTGGATCTGAAATATATACAATTTTTGTCCCGCTCCAGATGAGGATTCCTGTCACAAAAATTTGGAGAAAGAGCCTGAGGATCGGCGAAACGCCATATCGATCATCAGTAAATGACACGACGGTGAGAAGTGCTCCTCCGCAGAGAAATCCTATCATTTTGAAATCCAATGGAAGAAAGAGAAGAATGGTGATGGTAAATGCTATAAAAATGGCAATGCCTCCAGGATATGGAATAGGTTTTCTTGTATGACCGTATTTTAGAGGTCGATCAAGAATTCCCCACTTTGGAAAGAAATGGAGAATACCGATTCCCAAGAAAATACTGAGGGAAAGTGCGAATATTGGAGCAATGAAAAGCGTTAACGAAGTTGGCATCTTTAAAAGAAAAAAATCTTTGTGGAAAATTTGGCACAGTTTTTCTTCTTTGTCGAGGATCCGCAAAATGAGCACGAAATTGACAAAATACTAAAAATCTTATAAAATACAGCGGAGTGCCCTGAGAAATTCAAAGAAATCATGAATTTATTAATTAATCATTTTTCATTTTTACTCTATGGGACAGGAATTAAAACGTGAAGGCTCGCAAAGCGGAATAGACCTTATTCATGAGCTCTCCAATAGGATAGAAAAAGACGGAGATAAGCTTTCTCCAGAGCAAAAATCTTGGGCAGGTCATGCACTTCGAAGAATAATACACCTTCTCGTACTTGCCGTCTCTGATCCGGGAAATCAGGAGTATCCTGACGTAGATGTGGGAGGTGCGATTTGGCGAGTGCTCACAGGAAAAATAACGACCGATAAGATAGATCCCCCGACGCTCGATTTCATGAGAAAAAATGGATATAAATTAGGAGATTTGACGCATTTAAAAAGATGGATGAAGCAACTAGTATTATTTCCAATAAATAATTTCGTGTGATATACTTGGGACGATATTTTTCTTGATACGCATGAAAAAATATATCGTTCATCTTTCTCAAAAGGAAAAAATACAAATACAGAAAATATTACAAAAAGGAAAGCAT
>JACRHZ010000039.1 GCA_016220175.1 Candidatus Peregrinibacteria bacterium | reverse complement strand
CAAAGTATCAGAAGAAAAAATCTATGCAGTACAAGAAAAACTCAACGACAGACCAAGAAAATCACTTCGATATCGTACTCCAAATGAAGTCATTTCTGATCTCCTCTAGGGGTGGTGCTTATAATCCTTGAATTTTCCAAGTACAAAATACAAAGCACAAAAAATATTTTGTACTTTGTGCTTTATGTTTTGTACTTTTTCTGCCAATATTCATCAGCATCTTATTGACATCTCATGTCTCTTCAAATTGGAATTGTTGGACTCCCAAACGTCGGAAAATCAACGTTATTTAACGCTCTTACAAAATCGCAAAAGGCAGCGGCAGAAAACTTCCCCTTTTGTACTATCGATCCGAATATCGGAGTAGTGAGCGTTCCTGACAAGAGACTTGAGCACATTGCCGAGATCGTAAAACCTCAAAAGACAGTGTACAGCTCTATTGAATTCGTGGACATTGCTGGGCTCGTGAAGGGCGCATCTCAGGGGGAAGGTCTTGGAAATAAGTTTTTGCACCACATCAACGAATGTGATGCGATTGCCATGGTGCTCAGATTTTTTGAAGATTCCAATGTGCATCATGTGCATGGGGGAATCGACCCAAAAAGCGATCTTGAAGTCGTTCTCATGGAACTTATTTTCGCCGATCTCGAAACAGTGAACAAAAATTTAGTTCGAGCGGAAAAGGATAAGAAAAGCGGAGAGAAAGATGACATTCTCAAGTTTGGAATGTGCAAAAGAATCAAAGAAGCCCTTGAAAATGGGAAAAATGCAAATTCCATAGAATATTCTGATGAAGAGCTCCCCTTCCTCAAGGAACTCCATCTTCTCACGGCGAAATCATTCTTATATCTCGCGAATATTGGAGAATCGGAAATTCAGAGTTTTCGTGAAAGTACCGTGAAAGAAAAAATGGGAATTGATGCTGATCAAATCCTCATTCCTATTTCCGCAAAAGTGGAATCTGATCTCGCGACATTTTCGGAAGAGGAAGCAAAAGAACTCCTCGAAACACTGGGAATGAAAGAAAGTGGTCTTTCTTCCGTTATTCGGGCGGCGTATGAGAAACTCGGACTTCAGAGCTATTTTACTGCGGGTGAAAAAGAGGCGAAGGCATGGACATTTCATAAGGGCGCAAAAGCACCGGAATGTGCTGGAATTATTCATACTGACTTCGAAAAACATTTCATCAAAGCGGACGTGGTGCATTGGGATGTATTTGTTGAGAATAAAGGCTGGACGATGTGTCGCGAAAAGGGACTTGTACGAAGCGAGGGAAAAGAATACGTGATGAAAGATGGGGATGTGTGTTTGTTTAAGACGAGCGCATAGATGGCTGTAGTACGAATTACAAGAACGACAGAGAAAGTACAAAATTAAAAGTACAAAGTACAAAAATATAAAATCTTTTTTAAGTTTTGTACTTTGTACTAATTTTGGAATTGTTGATATGATTTCTCAATGTATTCTATACTTGTTTTGACCTTTGATCTCCTTCCCATTATGGAAAAAACTATTTTTCAAAAAATCATCGACCGAGAAATTCCGGCGAAAATTGAATATGAAGACGAAGATGTGATTGTCATCCATGATATTCATCCAAAAGCGCCGGTGCATCTCCTCGTGATTCCGAAAAAAATGATTCCGACAGTTATGGATGCAACAGAAGTAGATGAAGAACTTATGGGGAAGCTTATTTTTACGGCGAAAAATGTTGCCAAAAAATTAGGACTTTCCGGATATAAGCTCCTCTTTAATGTCGGAAAAGAAGGCGGACAAGTGGTTCCTCATGTGCATTTGCATTTATTGGGAGGAGGAAGAGTAGACATCAGCCAGATGTAAAATTCGCTGCAGATTTTCATTTTGTTAGTGCTCACTAGAATTACGAATGACGAATGGCTTTGTTGCACAAATCATAATATAGAGACTCAGGAAAGAGCAATTTTCTTTTTCTAAGGTTTTCATACTATTTTGTAACTTTTTGGCATTCCGAGAGCAGTCATACTATTCAAAGCAGAACATATAAGAAAAGAT
>JACRHZ010000038.1 GCA_016220175.1 Candidatus Peregrinibacteria bacterium | reverse complement strand
TACCACATGATAATCACAATAATATACACAATGGCTTTGTTTCCGAAATTTCATGCTCATATCCTACCACCCCTCCCAGATTTTGGAAAAACTCCATCTCTGGGTCAGTAGACCCAGAGATTTAAGTAAGGATTTATTAAATGATATATTCAATGGACTGATTGAATGCGGGTTCATAATTGAGAAAGTACAGGAAATGCCGCCCGACCTTTATCAAAATGGAACTCCAAAAGAAGAGAGCTGGGAGCATTACTTAAAATATTCACCGGACTTATTTGCAATTCTTGCGAGAAAAAAATGAAAGAATCATTTTATCTCTCCACAAAGACATTCTCCCCATACACTCGAAATTTCACTCGCAAGAGCGATTTTTCTTTTCCACTTTTCGCAGTTTTCAAAAATTACAGCTGGAGCAGACTACAAGTCTGCTCTGAACGTTTGAGATTCATCAGCAAATAGTACTCTAAAAATATCTCCGAAACATCGCAAGATTGCTCGAGCGAGAGATATTAAGATTTAATCAGGTTATACTCTTTCTTGTAACCTTTATCCATTTGAGATTTTTTAACAATATTTTCTAAAAGAGACTTATCGTGAGACATGATATATCTTTTACTGTTCAATGCGGTGAATATGTTTATTTGACGAATATAAACTTTATCCAAGTTTTTTTTATATATTATGTGATTTCCTTTGTTCCCAAAAACAAGACACGTTTTTTTACTCAAAGGAATAAAACTTTCAACTCCAGGTGTATCTATCATTAATTCTTTGCCATTAAAAGCATCTGGATGACAGGGACAAAATGGGTTATCACTTAAAATGAAGGAACTTCCTTGTCTCGCTGTAACTATCATCCAGTCGACTGATAAAAAATATTCCAAAAGTTCTTTTGCATGTTTCATGAAATCGAGCCTGTCTTCCTTTTTGAACCCTTCTATATTGATTTGAAGTTTTGATTCAAAATCAGGAACTCTTAATCTTTGTAAGGCAACAAATTCAGCAAGGTCTTCATGCTCAATTTTATTGAGAATTTGTTGATTCTCTATTTTATCAATAATGCTCGGTATTTTGGCATCTACTGGTTTTAATATCTTTGTCTCTATATCAGTATTTGTAGTTCCATCTTTTTCTATAAAAGAATAATACCCATTTTCTACGGCAGTAACTATTGGTGATCTTTTATCATATATGTTCTGATCCTTATCAAAAATCCATAGCAGTCGATCAATATCAGTAAATTTACTTTGGTAGCCAATTGAAACTTGATGATGTGATTTTGGTGGTTCGTTTTGTTTTTTCATAACATCAAGTTAATGACTTCACAACAAACACATTCTCTCCAAAAACTTGAAATTTCACTCCCAGAAGGGATTTCTCTTTTCCGCTTTTAGCAGTTTTCAAAAATTCATCCAATTCCTGAATTTGTTCGTAACTGGGAGATTTTGGCGCGAAGAATTTTCGAAAAATTTCGCCACGAAGAAATTCGGGAAGAACAAAAAAACATTTCCGATCGAATTGGATTTCACCGCAATTCGGAAGGCGCGACGGCGCCGTCGCGCCTTCATGAGCATTCAAAATATATTTCATCACATTCTCCACTTGTTCCTGAATCCCCTCATCCATTTTTCGAAAAAGCTCAGCATTCCTGAGAATTGATCTTTGAAAATGAGGAAACCGTTTCTGAAGTAATGGCAAAACTTCAAGCCGGAGATAATTTCGATCAAACGCGTCAGGATCAAAATTCGAACTGTCTTCTCGAAATACAAGATTTTCTTTTTTGAGAAATTTGAGAATCTCTGACTTTGAAATTTCGAGAAGCGGACGAAAAAGCTTTCGCTCTTCATCCCACTTCTTCATCCCCATAAGCCCACGAATTCCAGTCCCACGAAGAAATTGAAAAAAAATTGTTTCGACTTGATCGTCAAGGTGATGTGCCAAGAAAATTGCTTCTGCTGAATATTTCTTGCGAATTTTTTCCAAAAATTCATATCGAGCAATTCGAGCTTTCTCTTCACTTTTTTTTGTATCTTTCCAATTTTCTGTTTCAAATTTCCATCCCCATTTTTTCGCTATTTGTGAACAAAATTTTTGATCAATAATGCTTTCCTTTCCCCGAATCCCGTGTTCAAAATGAGCAACAACAACATTCTGAAATTTTGTCCGAAAGAGCATTTCTCCAAGATATATTGAATCTGGACCGCCAGAAAGCGCGAGGAGGATTTTATCTGATGGAGCAAATGGATCGAACAACATATAGTCAATTACAAGAAAGTACAAAATTAAAAGTACAAAGTACAAAACCATTTTTTTTATTTTGTACTTTGCACTTTGTACTCTGTGCTATATATACACCACCTTTTTCACATCCTCCTCACCTTTTTGAATAAGATGAGTAGCGCGAAAAATCAAGAAAAAGAGAAATGTCAGAAGCGCAATTCCCCAGGCGAATATAGGGATAAATGGCGCAACAGTCAAAAATACGAGAAGCCCGAGAATAAGGCTCAAAGAAACCTTTGTCTCCAGAGCACTCAATTGCGTGATTGCCATATTTTTTGCTTCTGCCTTTATATCTTTCATGTCGGGGAGATCGACTCTTGGAGTATCAGTTTTTCCTTCAATATTTTCTTTTTCCTGGGTTTTTTCAAAAGACTTTTCGAGTTCTCCGGAAAATTGTGATTTTATCTCAGCTGTAACTTTCGTTCGATCTGCATTTTTTATGCACGAAGGGTCATTTTGACATTCTATCTGAATTTTTTGTTCAACAAGTGGAGCGACCAGTGGATCCAAAAAACTCCCCGAAAGCATTTCTTTTCGAGCATCTTCTACGGCACCTGAAATCATTCCGGAAATATCTGGGAGCTTTCCTTCAGCAAATAATTTATTTCCTCCGAAAAAAGGAATGGATTCAAGGTTGTCGAAGTAATTCGACACAGTTCCCTTAATTTTTTCAGAAGACACACCTGCGTATATTCCTGCTGAAATGAGGACGACGAAAACAAAAAGAAATGTAGAAAATACAGGTTTTGTTGCCTCTAAAAAAGGAAACTGAATATAGTTCTTTGATTTCCCCTTCACCTGAAGGAAGAGAAGTGAAAACGCAGCTCCAGTAAGCGCATACACTCCCATCATGAGAATATCGGTATGAAAACTGAGTCCGAGGAGGAGAAAAAGTACTGGCCAAATTGCCGCAAGCCATTTTGTGGTCGGTAAAATTGCGGTCATTACGGTGCAGATCATCGCAAACACAAAGAGCAGCACCGGAGGAATGGTGAATATTCCTATTGAGGAAACAAGAAAAAAAGCGCCTACGATAGGAAGAAGGCTAAGGAGAACAAAAAGACCGTGACGAAGTGGCATAAAGACAGAAAAAATCGGACCTATTGTCGCTCGTTTTGAGGAAAAATGGAAGACTCGGAAAGGAATTAGGAAGTAGGAAGTAGGAATGGAAAGATTCATTTCGTGCCGATTTCTTACCTTATTCCTGATCCCTAATTCCTAATTCCTGCTTCCTTATTCCTGCTTCCTGACTATCTCCCGCATTCCCTCTCAATCTCAGCAAAAGGAATCTTCATAGCAATTGGTCTTCCGTGAGCACATGAGTAAAATGCTTCGCAGTCATCAAGACTTTGGATGAGTTTTTCCATTTCGGGAAGAGTGAGTGGATCTCCAAATTTTACAGCACCGCGACATGCCGCAAAAGTAGCAATCCGCTGAGCAGGAGATGTGACTGCTTTTCCCATTTCCGGTTCGTATCCTTCGAGATCATGGAGGAGATTCTTGAGATTTTCGCGAAAATCGACCTTCTCAGTCCCAACTGGGACGGAAAAAAGAGCTGCTTCTTTCTCTGAAAAATCCTGAATTTCGAATCCAAGATTTTCAAAAACTTCCTCATATTCCTCCAAAACTGATTTTTCTTGAGGAGAAAGTTCGAGGATTTGTGGAACGAGGAGTTTTTGTGATTGTGGAGTTTTTCCGCGGAGATCTTTCATGAGTTTCTCATACCTCACTCTTTCATGCGCGGCATGTTGATCAACAATGATAATGCCCTCATCTTCCTCGAGAAGAACAAAAGAATTTCGTATTTGTCCAATGATTTTCCGTTCTCCCAGGTGGTGATCTTCGTCACTCCTTTTTTCTTGCAAAAAACTTTTCGAAAACGCCATCGCCGCTTGAATTTTTTGAGAAGATGGTTTTTGGAAATTCTGTGATGAAAAGGTTTTCTTTCCTGAAAAATTCTGACTTTGGCTGAGTGGCGAGTGAGAAGGAAAAAAACTTGTTCTTTCGTTTGATTCAGATTCTTCTTTTCGCGAATTCAATGCAGACTCTATCGCTCCTTTCACTGCCGAAAAAACTTCCCGTTCTTTCAAAAACTTTACTTCACTCTTTCGTGGATGGACATTTACATCCACAAGATCAGGCGCTATTTTGAGAAAAAGAATCACATCCGGATGCATTCCATGAGGAACAAGACTTTTGTATGCTTCCGAAATTGCCGCAAAAATTATCCGATCAGAAACAGGTCTTCCATTCACAAATATACGCTGTGACTTTCGATTTTTTCTATGAACATGCGGGTGACTCACAAAGCCAGAAATATTCAGTGTCTCTCCTAAAAAATGAAGAGGAAATAAATTTTCTGCAAATTCCTTTCCGAAAATATTTTGCACTCGAGAGAGGCTCGAATCAGACAAAGATGCATCCAGAAAAACTTTTTTGCCCATTTCCAATCGAAAGGAAATATGAGGATGTGCAAGAGCAAAATTTTCTACCACAAGCACAATATGAGAATTCTCAGTGGATTCAGATTTGAGAAATTTTCGCCGTGCGGGAACAGCAGCAAAAAGATCTGTCACGAGAATTTCCGTTCCATCAGGAGCTCCAATATGTTGAATTTCTCCGGAGTGTTCTCCATGGATTCGAACAGCGTATGGAGTACCTTTTTGTTTTGTGGTGAGCTCGAGATGAGACACAGAGGTCATTGAGGCGAGCGCTTCACCACGAAATCCGAATGTAGAGAGCGAGAAAAGATCATCCGAAGTGGAAATTTTACTCGTCGCAGAGCGTTTGAGCGCCATGAGTGCGTCAGCTTCGTCCATTCCCACGCCATTATCCCGCACTCCTATTTTTTCTATTCCTCCTCCATCTATTTCAATGTTAATTTCTGTTGCTCCAGCATCAATGGCATTTTCCACAAGTTCTTTTACAATGCTCGCAGGTCTTTCTACGACTTCGCCAGCAGCAATTTGGTTTCGAAGAGATTCCGGCAGAATGTGGATTTTTCCCATGGAATTTTCAGATTGAGAAACGCTAAGAGAGTAGCAGATAATTCTTGTTCTGACTATTCCGCAAGTTCCTGTCACGTGATAAACTTCAGTTGTGATTTTAGATTTTAGATTCTAAATTTTAGATGAATTCAATCTCACAATTAGGGTAATCTAAAATCTAAAACCTAAAATTTAAAATCATTCATGCATCGTATTCAACAAAAATCGGCTCAAATCAAAAGTGAAAATCGCGTCGGTCTTATGACCCACGTTGTTGTTGGCTTCCCAACTCTGAAAAAAACAGAAGAATTGATTGATGCTATGATCGAAAATAGCGTGGATTTTATTGAACTCCAAATCCCCTTCTCTGATCCTATCGCCGATGGTCCGACAATTCTGAAAGCCTCAGACACCGCTCTTAAAAATGGAACAAAAGTGAAAGATGCGTTTGATCTCGTGAAAAGAATTCGAGAAAAAAATGATGAAATTCCACTTCTGTTTATGAGTTATGCGAATATCATTCTCCAAATTGGCGTACAAAAATTTGTACAAAAATCAAAAGAAGTTGGAATTGATGGATTCATCATTCCCGATCTTCCGCCAGACGAATCAGAAGGAGAAGAATTTCTCAAAGCTTGTGAAGAATATGATCTCGCGCCAATTCTTATTTTAAGTCCGACAAGTTCGGAAGAGCGAATGAAATATATCGCCGAAAAAGGAAAAGGATTTTTCTACTCAGTCGCAAGAACGGGAGTTACTGGAGCAGAAACAACATTTTCCGAAGAACTCGGAATATTTTTAAAAAAGTGTCGGAAAGTGACGACACTTCCGCTCGCAGTTGGATTTGGAATTTCAAAACCAGAACACATTCAGTTTTTGAAAGGGAAAGCGGAAGTTGCGGTCGTCGGCTCCGAAACGCTGAGAATTCTCGAAAAAGACGGAATTGACGCTGTTTCTGAATTTATAAACTCTCTTGTGGAAGCAGGGAAATAATGCTTCTTGTTTCATAAATAATTTTTAAGATCGAATCTCGAGATTCGAAATTCCATATTCCCCTCCTAATTCCTGATTCATAATTCCTTATTCCTATGAGAATTGAAGTCGAAATGAAAGCTTGGCTCAAAACTGAAGAAGAAATCGAGACTGCTCGAGAATATTTAAAAAAACACGGAAAATTCCTCAAAAAATCCGTAAAAGATGATATTTACTTCGCAAAACCAAATGCTGAAACATTCGATTTTCGGATTCGTGAAGTTGATGGAAAATATTTTGTTACGGAAAAAAAACGAAAACTCGTGGGGAAAATGGAGCAGAATGAAGAGCTCGAATTTGAAGTGTCAGATAAAGAAGCATTCATTGCTTTGACCAAAAATTTGGGATACGTCGTGTTTTTGAGGAAAACAAAAAAATCTGAAGTTTATGAGCTCGAAGACCGTATTACTGCAGAAATAACAACCGTAGGGGCTGCAAATTTGCAGCCCCTGGGAACTTTTCTCGAAATTGAAAAACTTTGCGAAAGAGAGGAAGAATCAGGAAAGGCGAGAAAAGAAATTCAGAAAATATTTCAAGAACTTGATCTCGAGAAAAATATTGAAACGAGGCAATATGCAGTCATGCTCAAGCCTTAACCATGATTTACTTGATTGCTTTTCAGAAGCATATTTGTAATGTGCTTCATTTCCAACGAAAAGTGTTTATTTTAAACTCATGTTATTTGAACTAATTCTTCTACTTTTAATGCGCAGTTTTCGAATTCGAGAAATACAGACGGTCCGAAAGGTCTCTCTTTACACCCTCCATCTGCGCTCGTTATCTTAGGGCACAATACCCTTATTCTTTTTCCTACTTCTCCTTTTACTCCTTCTGTAGTTTGCTTTACTGCTTGATATGGAACATCACTCCCTTCTCGCTGTAAATGCTCACACTCTCTTACTTCAGTAGTTACAGGGGTATTGCCTAAGCCGGATGCTATGAACGCACATTGATTATCACGAGTCATAGAAGCTTTCTGACAGCTACTACCAGCAACAAAAAGTTCCCGACAAAGAACTCTGATTGCACCATTTGAAGTTGTTTGTATTATCGCTTGAGAATCTTGATGTGCTTCAAGCCCCTTATTCAGAGTACGACAAGTTACTGCGTCTGTTTGGACTGGTTTTCCACCTGTCTTATAGTGCCATGTTCTATCCTGTTCAATTGACCCAGCATTTAATGCACATCTCACGTTTCTTTCAATACTTTGTTCTATACATTGCCCATCTTCACCCATTCCTTCACACCTTACTTCGGTAGAGCCATCATCAGCAGGAGTTACTTCCGCGATATAACCAGAACAGCAATTGATTTCCATAAATATAAAAAAAACAAGTTTATCTTAAAATACAATGTTTCTTGAAATATGTAAAGATGATGCCTGTGTTCCCGTCTTGGGAAAAAATTCACAAAACATATTCTTCATAGTCAGCATTCTTCAAGTCTTTTAAAATTCTCTCCAAATTTTTCTCTAAGGCAATTTTAAAGCTTTGATTTTTGATCGTCATATTTGAACCGACTTTTTTATCATTTTTCATTCGAATCATCACTAAAACCGATGTTTTCATCCCGATTTTCAAAAGAAATATCGCTCTTCCTGCTCCATGAGAACTGGTGAGATACAGTTTCTGTAAAGAAGTGGCGGGGATTTTTTGAGCGCTCTTTATCTTCTCACCTAATCCTTCTAACGCCTTTTCCGCCGCAATTTTAACCATTTCTAAAGAAAAAACTTTCTGAATAGGCTCAAGCTCGATTTTTTTAATTGAAGTCGTGATAATAAGCTTCATGCGGAATTATTTCTGAGATAACAAATTTCCGATGGCATCCATTTTTTTCTGAATTGCGGGAGAAACTTGAATGGTTTCTGGTTCACCAATAATAATTCGTGGAGTTTTCACAAAGTTTTTCAAAGCATTTTTTACAATCAAGGTAAGCGGAATTCCTAATTTACTAGCCTGGGCAAAGGCTTTAGTTTTTAGATCCTCTTCGATGCGAATAGTTAAAGTAGTCATGATATCTAAATAAGTTTCTGCAAGAAGTATACCGCACTAACAATGTTAGTGCAAGAAGAAATTGTGAAAAATTGGATTGTAATAACTTTTCATCCTCCATATTTTTCTTTACACTTACTTGTGATTTCATTAAAACTTTATGAAACGCATCCTCACAGGACTCCAACCCAGCGGAAAACTCCACATTGGAAATTATTTTGGCTCCATGAAACCGAATCTGGAACTCGGAAAAACACATGAAGCATTTCTTATGATTGCTGATATGCACGCACTTACGACAATACAAAACGCAAAGGAAATGTCAGAGAATATCCGAGATGTCGCATTGGATTTTCTGACCTTTGGTCTTGATCCAGAAAAAACAACTTTTTTCAGGCAGAGTGATGTTCCTGAACATACTGAACTTACCTGGATCTTTTCAAATATCGTGCCCCTTGGAGTTCTAGAAAGAGCCCATTCTTTTAAGGATAAGAAGGCAAAAGGACTCGAAGCGAATACGGGACTTTTTATATATCCAATTCTCATGGCGTGCGACATTTTGCTCTATGATCCGCATTACGTTCCCGTAGGAAAAGACCAAAAACAACACGTGGAAATGACGCGAGATATTGCGCTCAAATTTAACCACATATACGGAGAAGGATTTCCTATTATTCCTGAACCTATGATTTCCGAAGAGACTGGAGTCGTTCCGGGAATTGATGGTCAAAAAATGTCAAAAAGTTATGGAAATACAATTGAAATTTTTGCAGATGAAAAAACTCTTCAGAAAAAAATCATGAGTATTGTGACTGATTCAAAAGGCGCTCTCGAACCGAAAGATCCGGCTGCATGTAATGTCTTCACACTCGCAAAACTCTTCTTTTCAGAAGATGAACTCAAAGATCTCGAGGGAAAATATCGCGCTGGAGGATTTGGATATGGCGATGCGAAAAAATGGCTGTTCGAAAAAGTGAATGTGTACTTCGCGCCGTATCGAAAAAAACGTGAAGAGCTTGCAAAAAATCCAGAAAAAGTAGATACCATCTTGAGATTTGGCGCAGAAAAGGCGAGGGAAAAAGCAAAAGCGAAGATGAAGATTGTGAGAGAACTCGTGGGACTATAAGTCAATTACGAATGACTTTGTTGCACAAATCATAATATAGAGACTCAGGAAAGAGCAATTTTCTTTTTCTAAGGTTTTCATACTATTTTGTAACTTTTTGGCATTCCGAGAGCAGTCATACTATTCAAAGCAGAACATATAAGAAAAGAT